>NZ_ASSD01000030.1 GCF_000520715.1 Paenibacillus zanthoxyli JH29 | reverse complement strand
CCCAGCCATATGACGTTAATCATGAGAGACGCCCCCTTCCGCCCCGAAACGGAACAGGGCGCGAAGCGCGCTAGAGACCGCCTGAAGCCATGTATCCGCCGGATAGGCCGAGGTAGAGGTGTATTTTTCCATATATGGATATGATTCCGGCGGCAGGCGTTCAGGCTCATAGACAGGTACCTGACCGATGGGCTCACCGCCCAGCTTCAGCACGAGCGTTCCCCGCAGCCCGAAGTTCTTGTCTGCACGGTTTTTGGTCCCCCGCTTCGAATTCAGAACCAGTTCCGTGACGATCCGCTCCTGTTCTCCCTGCTTGAGCGGATAGGAGAAATTTAGGCCCGCTGCGAGCTCATAGCCCTTCAGCTTCTCGCCGCGCTCGATAATCGTTCTTAGGGGGAACCGATTAAAGCCAAAGTTGAGCAGCGTGGCATGGTCGTTCCAATCATTGCCATCATTAAGCGTTACCGCGACCAGCTGCTGTCCTCCCCGGGTCGCGGAGCTGACGAGGCAGCGGAGCGCTTTTTTCGTATAGCCCGTCTTCACGCCGTCCGCTCCTTCATAGAGCCGCAGCATTTTATTTTTGTTGCTCCATTTGTAGTCCCATTTATCGTACGGATTATCTGCCGTCTTCACCTGCGTCTTCACAATTTCCTTGAATACGGGATTATGCAGCGCATAGGCTGTCAGCTCGGCAAGATCATTGGCGGTGGAGTAATGTTCTTTGGCGTCAAGACCGTGAGGATTGGCAAAATGGGTATGGGCGAGTCCCAGCGCCTCCGCCTTGGCATTCATAAGATAGACAAAACCTTCTTCAGAGCCGCCGACATGCTCCGCGATGGCCGTCGCCGCATCATTGCCCGAACGCAGCATCAGACCGTACAGCATGTTCTCGAGTGTCATCTCCTCGCCATGTCTAAGGAACAGAGACGATCCTTCCTTGGCAAAAGCGTTCTTGCCGACCTTGACCTTGCTGCTTAAATCGCCGTTCTCAATGGCGACGATAGCGGTCATGATCTTGGTCAGGCTAGCGATCAGCATCGGCTCATCACCGTGGCTGCTGTAGAGTATCCGCCCGGACTCCACATCAATCAGCGCGGCCGCCTTGGCATGGGTTGATACGCTCTCTTGCTCCGTTTCCGTTTCAGCCGCCGCAATCGGAGTGAAGAGCAGGAGCAGACTGATGCAGACCAGAGCTAGAGAAGATCCGAATTTTACTCTCTTCATGTTCACCCTCCGGGTTCTTATCGGCTTTTTGTACAAGTGTATGCTTGTTTCGGGAACGGTATGTCCTTTCCTTTCACGATGCGCAAAAAAGGATACCGCGGCTAGCGATATCCTTATGTTTGCGGCAGGCCGCACCGGTCTTACGGCATGCCCCGGCATGAACCGGATTGACGGAGGCCAGTCTGCCGTACTCCCTTTCGGTTACTGTGTTACGGTTACCGGTTGTGCGGGAGGCTGTGTATTTTGCTGTGTAGTCGCGTTTCCGCCTTGACCGCCTTGCCCCCCTTGAGCGGGGAACATCGACTGGATTTTGTCGATCAGCCCTGGGGTGGCATCAATAATTTTCTCGAAAATATGAGTTTGGTTGTCAAGCGGCACGATATGCACGCCTTGCTGACCGACGACAAGAAAAGCGATTGGCCGGATGGAAACTCCGCCCCCGCTGCCCCCTCCGAACGGAAGCAGCTTTACGCCGTTCTGTCCAGCCGCTGGCTTGTCTTCATCTTCCACACTGAAGTCACTGCCCCCTGCGGCAAATCCGAATGCAACTTTACTAATGGGCAAAATCGTGCTGCCGTCCGACGTCTGAACCGGCTCTCCGACGATGGTGTTGACGTCTATCATGCCTTTAATGTTTTCCATCGCGGTCTGCATCAGACCTTGAATGGGGTGATCACTCATATTGGTATCCTCCTTCGGCTTCTAGGGAATAGAATTCCTTCACAACGTATATTCCCCCGAAAGAGGCGTTACTATGTAACCCGGCAGGATCATGCGGCTCTTTTTTCCCGTTTACGCGACTGGATCTCACGGACAAGCGCCTTCCATTGTCTGATCCCTTCATCCGCCTGCATGGCCCGGACCAGCAGCCTGAATCCCGCATACAGGGCGTAGCCCACCGATATTCTTCCGGCGCAATCGACCTCGGTGGAGAATTTCACGTCATCATCGAACACCGGAACTACGAACAGGCGCGGACGATGCATCAGCTTCACCCACTGCGAGACCCAGCCGACCAGGCTCCACTTCAGCCCCCAGAGCACCCCGGCCGCCGTGGCCGTTCCCGCCGCGTCGCCGAGTGAAAAATTCGTGGACCAATCCAGCTTCGTAATCTGCAGATGGGACAGCGTATCAGCGGTCCAGCGTTTCAGCCCTTGCGTGGCGCGCAGCGCTTTTTTTCCATATTCCATCCATTCCTTGACGTCATCCTTGTCGATATCGGCCTCTTCCTTGTTCGACGATTTCACTGGCGCGATACCGGTCTCTTCCAACTTGACATGCAGCCCGCGCTCCAATCCTTCAAATGCGAGCGCCGGAAGCGAGTAATGACGCTTAACCAGTCCGAAAAGGGCGGTGATATCAATCACGATCCGGTCATCCTGTCCTGTTCTGTTCAGCCTGAAATGAATATGAATGCGGGAAGAGAGCAGCAAGATCGAGACAGCCAGCAGCAGGGCGCAAATTAACAGCCATAGCTTCACGTGTTAACCTCCAAGCAACCTTTGATAGGAATCCTTGGATTAGTATGGCATTTTTGGACTGGAAAAATTCACTTGAACACTCCCCCACTTAGCTAACACTTGAAGTAG
>NZ_ASSD01000029.1 GCF_000520715.1 Paenibacillus zanthoxyli JH29 | reverse complement strand
TTAGGGGGGAGCCGTTTGCGGCAGTGGATGCCCAGACCCGCGAGACGCTTCAGGATGAACTGCTGCGGATCTGGGAGCAGACCGGAAAGACGATTATTTTTGTTACCCACAGTATTGATGAAGCTGTCGCTCTTGCCGATCGGGTCGTGGTGATGTCTCCGAATCCCGGCAAGGTTCGCGAAATTGTTCCCGTTTCTCTGCCTCGTCCGAGAAGTGTGGGGGATGTCCAATCCACCGCTGATTTCAGCTGGATTCGGCACCGGGTATGGGAGCTGCTGCAAGGCGAGACGGCCGCGGCCAAACCGCCAGCCCAGCCGGCCGTTGCCAAAGCGCCGCTTGAGCTTGCCGAACAGCTCTCCTCATCGGCGGCATTATGATTCTGCCAAGGGGATAACAGGTAGAGTTAGATGTTGTCCGTATACCAATGTAAAAAATGCGTATAACAGCGAAGGAGTGCTATTTTAATGGCTAAAAAAATAAAACAAATCGCAATCTACGGCAAAGGGGGGATAGGCAAGTCAACGACAACCTCCAATATTAGCGCGGCTCTGTCGGTGGCTGGCTACAAGGTAATGCAGTTCGGCTGCGATCCGAAGAGTGATTCGACCAACACACTGCGCGGCGGCGAATATATTCCAACTGTGCTAGATACGTTAAGGGATAAGCAGATTGTAAGAGCGCATGACGTTATATTTGAAGGCTTCAATGGAATTTACTGCGTGGAAGCGGGCGGACCGGCTCCGGGTGTCGGCTGCGCGGGAAGAGGGATCATTACCTCCGTCTCTCTGCTGAAGCAGCAGAAAGTTTTTGAAGAGCTTGATCTGGACTATGTCATTTATGATGTCCTTGGGGACGTAGTCTGCGGGGGATTTGCCGTTCCTGTACGGGAAGGCATTGCCGAGCATGTATTTACGGTTACCTCGGCCGATTTCATGGCACTCTATGCGGCTAACAACCTTTTTAAAGGGATTCATAAATACTCTACCGAGGGCGGCGCCTTGCTTGGCGGGGTTATTGCCAACTCGATCAATGCTCCTTACGCCAAGGAGATCGTTGATGATTTCGTTGCCCGTACGCATACGCAGGTGATGGAGTATGTTCCGCGTTCGGTATCCGTGACGCAGGCTGAGCTGCAAGGGAAGACGACCATTGAAGCGGACCCAGACTCCAAACAGGCGCAGATCTATAAATCGCTGGCCCAGAAAATCGTAGACCATACCGAGTCTAAAGTTCCGGTTCCTCTGGAAACGGGCGAACTCCGGGAGTGGGCTTCCAATTGGGGCAAACAGCTGGTGGAACTGGAAACCGGGGTGTTATCGCCAGCGGCGGCAGGCAATTTGTAATGAGAGAAGAGGGACGTCCCGAATCGGGGTGCCCCTTTTGCATATCCGATTATTGATTCAAAGTGTGCAAGTAGAAACCGAAATCAGTGGGCGTTCCCGGGTATCCCAACTGCCTCAGCATAGCCGTAATATTTACCCGGTGATACGCTCAATGATTTACAAGGGTGCGCTTATAGTCATAACCAATTACGGCAATACGATCTATATATTTCACGTATAAGCATAAGGCATTATACAATACACATGAAAACGAACTGCTGCGAGAATGTCTGAGTATTTGCTGAAAAAAAGAAAGGAAGTGCTGCATTGAAACAGCAATGGAATACTGGAACCTATGATAAGGATATGTCATTCGTGTCCCATTTTGGGGAGTCTTTGATAGGTCTCTTAAGGCCGCAACAGGGGGAGCGGATCATAGATTGGGGCTGCGGGACCGGTGATCTGGCCGCAGCCATTGCCGACCAAGGCGCTATTGTAACAGGGATCGACGCTTCCCAAGAGATGATTCAGGCCGCCCGTGCCAAGTATCCTGATCTTAGCTTTAAACTTGCGGACGGTCAAACGTATATAGCAGAGCAGGAAGCCGATGCTGTGTTCAGCAACGCCGCGCTGCATTGGATGAAGGATGCGGACAAGGCAGTCGCCTCCATCACAGCCAGCTTGCGCACTGGCGGCCGTTTTGTCGCCGAATTCGGCGCACTCGGCAATATCGCTTCAATCGTTGATGGGCTGCCGCGCGTTTTTGCCGCTATTGGTGCCGGTGACAAGCTCCAATTGCCTTGGTATTTCCCCAGCATTGGCCAATACGCAACCCTGCTGGAACAGCATGGGCTGACGGTAGATCTCGCTTATTGCTTCGACCGTCCAACGCCGCTGGAGGGTGGAGATCAAGGCTTTCGGCAGTGGGTGAATACTTTTGCCAATGGAGTACTCATTGGTCTTGATTGCATAAGTCAGGAGAAAATCAAACGATGTCTTTAACAAAAACTGATAACCGGCTTAGACTTGTTTTGCTTTTAGGCGCTTTTTCGGCACTGGGTCCTCTTACAATCGATATGTATTTGCCGTCATTTCCTGAAATCGCTGCTGATTTTGGCACCCGTGCTTCTCTGGTGCAGCTTAGTCTAACTGCTTGCCTAATAGGATTAGGTCTGGGTCAAATCATTATGGGCCCTTTGAGTGACGTTCATGGAAGACGGAGGCCCATAATAATCTCACTTATTATCTACTTAATCGCTTCTTTTATCTGCGCGGTCTCACCTAATATCTTCTATTTTATAGCAGCACGCTTTATTCAAGGCTTTGCCGCTTCCGCAGGAATTGTTATTTCTCGGGCGATCATCCGCGATGTTTATAGCGGACCGGAACTCACCAAGTTTTTTTCACTGCTCATGTTGGTAAATAATATATTTCCCTTAATTGCACCTGTGGCAGGAGGCAGCGTCATTGCCTTTACTACATGGGTGGGTGTTTTTGTGGTTTTGGGTACGGTTGGATTGGTGTTAGTTATCCTTGCAACCTTGAACCTGAAAGAGACCTTGCCTGCTCAGAATCGAATTTCAGGTAACTTTAGCGAACTGATAATAGGTATTCGATCCTTGCTTAAAGACCGTCAGTTTACCGGATACGCGCTTGCACAAGGCATTATGATTGGAGGGGTATTCGCTTATGTATCTGGGACTCCTTTTATCTACCAGAATATTTACGGCGCCTCTCCCCAATTGTTTGCCATTTTATTCGGATCGAATGGAATAAGTTTAATTCTCGGTTCGCAAGTCGTTGGACGCTTTAGCCATGTGATTTCGGAGCGCCGCTTCCTATGTTTTGGATTGCTGTTATCCGGCGCGTCCAGTCTTGCGGCCTTAATTGTGATTCTTCTGAACGGCCCATTACTGGCATTAGTTATTCCGCTTTTCTTTTTTGTCGCATCTATCGGAACAACTTCAACAGCCTCCTTCTCTTTAGCCATGGAGTCACAAAGTCAGAGGGCAGGGAGCGCATCCGCGCTTCTTGGATTGCTGCCGTTTCTGCTGGGAGCATGCACCTCTCCATTAGTTGGTATTGCCGGTGAATATACAGCAGTCCCAATGGGAGTCATTATCTTGTCGACCAGCTTATTGGCTCTCCTTGCTTACTTTGGACTTGCACATAAATCCCAAACCAGCTATTCTACGTGTTCTTAATTACAAATCAATTGCAAGGAACGACAAAAGGGCCGCGTCAGCCAGCCTTTCGGCAGCCTGCCACAGCCTTTAAGCCCGCGCTGGACGCGGGCTTTTTATATTTACTCTTCCCCGGTCGCAACCGGGTTCTCCTCATAGCTAATCCAGTCGCTCCAGCTTCCCGCGTACAGCCGGACCTTGTCATACCCGGCTCGATGAAGCGCGAGCACGTTCGGGCAGGCGGTGACGCCGGAGCCGCAGTAGACGATTGTCTCGCGGCTTGGATCAATACTGGCAAACTGCTCCTTCAGCACGGCGGCGTCTTTCCATCGGCCCTGCTCGTCAAGGACATCCTTCCAGAACCGGTTCACCGCACCCGGGATATGCCCGGCCTTAGCGTCGATCGGTTCCTCAAGGCCGGCATAGCGGCGCGGCTCACGGGAGTCAATCAGCAGCGGAACGGTAGAGCCGCCGGCCTGGGAATACTGCGTGACTTCCTGGGCGCTTGCCAACATTTCAGGATGGACCTCCGGCTCGTACGCGGTTGGAATTCGGACGGGTTGGCTATCACTTACCGGAAAATCCGCCGCCTTCCACGCCGAATAGCCTTCATCCATAACATAAACTTTATCATGACCCAAGTAGCGGAGCATCCACCACAGTCTGGAAGCGAACGCGCCTCCTTGGTCATCGTATGCAACAACGATGCTGTCCCGGCTAATACCTGCTTGGCCTAGTACAGCTGCAATCAGAGCAGGTTCCGGCAGGGGATGGCGGCCGCCATGCGGACCGACAGGGGCGGATAATTGCTCCTCCAGATGCAAATAAACGGCTCCAGGAATATGATCCTTCAGGTAGGCGCTGCGTCCCGCTTCGGGATCGGACAGCAGAAAGCGGCAATCCGCAATAACCAGCTCGGGTTCATACAGCCGGGCCAGCAGCCAGCGGGTGGAAACAACGGAATCCATAATTTCAACCTTCCTCCCAATTTTTCAAGTATATTAAAGCTATTATAACGAAAAAAGTAGAGGGGACAAAGAGAGTGGGAAATGGCTGACTGCGGAAGCAGAACGGTCATTATTCGCGAGAGGCCGCGCCGCCCGTATAGAAGCAAAAAAGACGGGTTGTCCCGTCTTCTCCTAGCTGTCTTCCTGGCTCGATGTCATTGTCCAGAGATCAAGCTCGCTCGTCAGAATGTCTTCCTCTTCCGGGGTCAAGTCGAGTCTGACTCCGTACTGGTATTCGCCAAGGCCATACATCCAGCCCCAGCGAACGCTTCCCGTAAACCGAAGCATGTTCTCGTTCAACTTAAAATGAATGATGATTCTGGTGTCCTTAGACGTGAACCGGACGTTTAATGAACTGCGAACCTTGCAGCCCGAACGGCTCAGATCAAGCAGCACACCCTCGGTCTGCTGTCCGGCACCCGGACTCGTGCTGCCGGCCGGCAGTTCCAGCCAGCAATCAATGGGTTGATTCATAACATAACGGAATGGTTCTCTTCTACTGGCAGCGCCCATAATTTCCCTCCGCCCGTTTATTTGCTATTATAACGAAATGATGCGGATAGGACAATCTTCCTTAAAGATTATTTTGCAAAAATATTGAAGAGAGCAACAAAAAAAGGCGAAAACAGCTTCGTAAAAGAAAACGTTGCAGAAAACGCGTTTCGATTGCCGATTTATATGTACCGCAGCTTCAGAAAGCCCCTCTGTTTTCCGATATAAGAATAAAACAAAAAATATGCCAAAATGCTGTTGTCATATTACAACATAGTCTTCTGGAACGTTACATAGGGAAAAGGGAGGGGGAAACGGGGTGTCTATAAATTTGCGGACCTTATTCGCGGGCGCGTTTGCAGCCGTTATTATTTTATTGACCGTGCTGCTCAGTTATTTGATTGGCAATGAAACCACCAAGACCGCAGAAGTTACCAATGGGAAATCGCTGGCGGAAGCGGCATATCAGATGTCGTATAATCTGGACCACTTTATGTGGACGCGGGCCGGGGAAATAGAGATGCTTGGCAAGCTTAGAGCTTTTCAGGAGCCTGTGAATAAGGAGGAGATTGCAGAGCTTCTGAATCAGTTGAAAGAAAGTCTGCCGGTATTTTCCTGGATCGGTTATGCGGATACAAAAGGCAGCGTTCTTGCGGCAACCGGCAATATTTTGGAAGGCAGAAGCATGGAGGAGCAGCCCGTTTTTCAAAATGGGCTCCAGGCTCCCTATATCGGCGATGAACATGATGATTCGCTATTGACCGAAATCCTGCCTAATCCAAGCGGAGAGCGGCTTCAATTTGTGGATATCGGCGTCCCCGTTAAGGACAAAAGCGGACAGACCTTAGGCGTATTGGCAGCGCATCTGAGCTGGGAATGGGCCCGTCAGGCCGAATCCTCTATTTTGGCGACTCTAAAAGAACGGGTGGAGGGTGCCGAGGTCTATGTCGTCAGCAATAATAACCATAGAATTCTGCTTGGACCAAGCAACCAGGTTGGCAAGCAGATGCCGGACTCAGCGCTGGCGCGTCAGGGCAGAAGCTCCTGGCTCGTTGAAGAGCATAAGGGAAGCCAATCGTTTTTAACGGGTTACGCTTATGGAGACGGTGAAATGGACCTTCCTGGTCTCGGTTGGTCCGTGATTATTCGTCAGCCGGCGGATATTGCTTTAGCCCCCGTGCGCAAGCTGCAAAATAATATCGTTCTGTCGGGGATGGCTATTGCCGTGCTATTCGGTATTGCAGGATGGTTATGCGCCGGATGGATGATCCGTCCGCTTCAGCGGATCAGTGAGAGCGCCGATCTGCTCAGTTCGGGCGGCAAGGCGGAGATTCCCGAGTTTAAGCGGATTAAAGATCTGTCCATGCTCTCTAGGTCGCTACGCAATCTTGTGAATAAACTTACCCGGCCTGAGCCGGAGCCGTTCTATATGTCTGATATGACGAGGCATGATCCGCTCACGGGACTGCCTAATCGAACGGCTCTTGACGATTATTTAGCTCATGCTGTAAACAAAGCCAAGCGGAATCGCTCGACACTAAGCTTTTTGTATCTTGGTTTGGACGGATTTAAGAAGGTGAACGAGACGCTGGGACATAAAATAGGCGACAAGCTGCTGCAAGAGGTATCCTTCCGTCTGCTGGAATCGACCCGGGAAAATGAGATGATCACACGCATAGGCGGGGATGAGTTCGTGGTCATCCTGCATACGTCGGCCGCAAAGCCGATGCAGGAAGCCGAGGCCGTAGCCAAACGCATCATTGACAAGATCAATCAACCCTTCCTGATCGACGGGGAATTCGTGCATGTCGGCTGCAGCATCGGCGCCGCCGTCTGGAGCCCTGAGAACCAGGATACAAGTGAAATATTGCGTTTGGCGGACGACGCGTACTATATATCCAAGCGGAGCGGCAAGAACCGGATTACTTTTGAAACGGCGGTATAATTTTGGGGATAAACGCCCAATCGAATCAAAACAAAGCGCCTCTTACCGTTGTTCGGTAGAAGGCGCTTTGACGCTGCCTAATGGCATTAATCAATCGCTGACTTCGGAAACACAAGCTCTGCAAAGAGACAGCGCTGCCGGTTCTTCGTGTTATACCGAATGCGTTACAGGAGGTTCACTGAGCAGCGCGTTCTTCCAGGCGCAATACGCCTCCCAAGCCTTGCCGCTGTCCAGAAGCTCCTTGCAGGTATAGACTCCCTCCTCAATGGAACCGACGCGGCCAGCTAAATGCAATCGGACGCCGCCGTTTAACATAACTTGATTGTAGAAAGCAAGATGACCGCCTCCCCGGAGCACAGCTTCCGCCGTCTCCAGCTGAAGACGGGCATCCCAGTCGAGTTCCGGAACGGGAGTGTCCAGACCCAGTGCCTCGGGGTCTATAATATCCAGGCCCGAATCGCCGTTCTCTACCGTGTATACCCGGGTAGGGCGGTCGATATACAGATCTTCGGACCCTTCGGGCCCTTGAACAATCAAGGCTTTGCGGTAGCCAAGCTTGATCAGAAGTCTCGAGAGTCGGTCAAACACCGTGTTATGATGTATTCCGAACACGATGAAGGGGGAGCAGGAGTAGTCAACCAGTTTCTCCACCGTATTCAAAATAGTCCGCATGCCGATTTCCTCGCGGATTTCCCGGATGCGCCCTAGAGGCGGACACCATTCCTCGGAGCTTACATACAACACTCCGCTGCGGTTGGCGGCATGAATAGAGCTTGTACGGGAAAGCGAGGGAGCAGGAATATCCGCTTCCATGATGATGTCCTGCAGCGTGATTCCCCATTTCGGAGGAAGCGAAGCGGAGCCGTGCAGTGTTACCGGCAGTCCTGCGGCGGCAAGCAGAAAGGCGGTCGGAAAGGTCGCGGCAAAAGAGCGGAGACGGCCGTCATAAGGACCGGCGCAGTCTATACCCTCGTGTAGGGGTTCACGCAGGGCAAAGCTGCGGCAGACGGACACAAATGCCTCCAGCTCCTCCACACTTTCGAGCTTGATCCGTTCGGCGATCAGGAACGCGCCAATCTGGGCCGGTGTGGCAGTTTGGTTAAGAATCGCTTTTGCGGAAGCAGCAGCTTCTTCATAATTCAGATCGCGGGCGCCTCTTTTGCCTCTAGCGACTTCTTTAAGTATGTTAATCATGAGCGGTGCCCCCTTATCTTTGATCCTGAAGAATTCGGTATACCTTAACGATCGAGGTCGCGACATCGACCATCCGTTTGCGTTCGTTCATCGCCTGCTTGCGCAGAAGATCGTATGCTTCGGATTCGGAAATATTTTTGGACTTGGATAGGATGCCTTTAGC
Source organism: Paenibacillus zanthoxyli JH29 (assembly GCF_000520715.1). Lineage (GTDB taxonomy): Bacteria > Bacillota > Bacilli > Paenibacillales > Paenibacillaceae > Paenibacillus_AQ > Paenibacillus_AQ zanthoxyli. Next base: position 2,058 of record NZ_ASSD01000029.1, on the reverse strand, counting down.
CATCTCTATCCATTTTCTTTCATCGAGACGGGAGAGGAGCTGTTCCTTTTCTTTCATCCACTGCTTCCGTTCAAAGCATTGTTTGGCTCCAAAATGAAGGCTCCAATGGATTTCGTGAGGCTGCATGGACGGAGACAGGACGCCATCCGCAATAAAGTTGTCCTCGCAAGCGGCTACGGAGAGGGTGGCTGTCTCTTCTGTACACCACCATATAATAGGAGCGGTCTTGCATGACATCAGAAGATCCGACCAGTGTTTGAACTCCGTAATCGGCAGGCACAGGATGGAGGCGTCAACATCGGCAATCAGTGAGACGGCTTCTTCCCGGGAAGCGGCCACTTCTACAATATAGCCGCAGGATCTGAGAAGGAGTTCCGGCTTGGACCCGGCAGCGCTCTTGTCCGGAGAGTTTCCGTTCAGCCTGCTATATACAACCAACAGGGAATGCATAGTCGGACGCTCCTTTTTTTGCAATAAGATGTACTAACTGCGCACTTCTAATCATGAGTTTCAAACTGTCTCATGTTATTTTATATAACACAAAATGAGGTTCAATGTCGATAATTTAAATAATTAAATTTTAATATGTCAAATTTATTGACGTTTACTAAATCGTGTTGTATAGTCAGTTTAACAAAATCAATCTTTCAGGATACAAAGACGTATCTAAGAAAAAGCGGCAATGGCGCCTGCTTGCATGTTTGGTTTGGGGGATGCTTTCTCTCGTGCCGGCATGAAGTGGGCTTTTTGTGTTTCCCTGTGTTTTCCATCGAGAGGAGAGAGATAAATTGACATTATCCCGTAAAAAACTGGTGCTCGTAGGCAATGGCATGGCAGGTGTACGGGCAATTGAACATCTGCTGAAACTGGCTCCCGATGCGTACGAAATCACGATTTTCGGCGCCGAGCCGCATCCGAACTACAACCGGATTATGCTTTCTTCCGTTCTCGCAGGGGGAACAGATTTGTCTGAAATCGTCATTAACGATTACGAGTGGTACCGCAGTCATCATATTACCTTGTATACAGGCCACCGGATTGAGAGCATCGATACCGTGAATAAAAAGGTGCGTTCCGACCTCGGGGTTGAGGCTGTGTATGATGAACTGATTCTGGCCACCGGCTCCGATCCGTTCATGCTTCCTCTTCCGGGAGCGGATAAAGAAGGCGTTATCGCTTTCCGCGATATCAAAGACTGCCAGATTATGATGGAAACCTCCAAAACCTATAAAAAAGCCCTTGTCATCGGCGGAGGACTGCTTGGACTGGAAGCGGCCCGCGGACTGCTGCATCTGGGGATGGAAGTATCCGTCGTGCATATCCATCATTACATCATGGAAAGACAGCTTGATCAGGAAGCTGCGGTGATGCTGCAAAGAGAGCTGGAAGCCCAAGGCATGAAGTTTCTGCTAAGCAAGCAGTCGGAGGCGATTCTTGGCAAAAAGCGGGTCAAAAGCCTGCTCTTCGCCGACGGCACCTCAGCGGAAGCCGATCTGATTGTGATGGCGGTTGGAATTCGTCCGAATACCGCGCTTGCGCAAAAAAGCGGCATTGCCGTAGGTCGCGGCATTGTCGTTAACGATTATATGGAAACTAATATTCCGGGCGTCTACGCCATCGGGGAATGCGCGGAGCATCGGGGGATCGCTTACGGTCTCGTCGCCCCGCTGTATGAGCAGGGGGCTGTTCTCGCCAAACGGCTGGCGGGCGTCCAGGGGCAGGGCTACGAGGGCTCGGTAACCTCCACGAAGCTGAAAGTGTCAGGCGTCGATGTCTTCTCCGCAGGACAGTATGACGAACCTGCCGGGTCGCGTGCGCTTCGCTATCAGGATGAGATCGGCGGAGTCTATAAGAAGCTAGTTATCAGCGAGGACAAGCTGATCGGCGCGGTGCTGTTCGGCGATACGGCGGATGGCGCGCAGCTGTTCTCCCTGATCAAGAGCGGTGAATCGATCCAGGGCAAAGAAAGATCTCTGCTGCTCGGGCTCCCGGACGACGCGCTGAAAGCTTCTCCGTCCGCCCGGCTGGAGGCGATGGCGGATGATGAAATCATCTGTG
>NZ_ASSD01000028.1 GCF_000520715.1 Paenibacillus zanthoxyli JH29 | reverse complement strand
GTATTCTACAGCCGCTTCTTCACCCAGCAGTTCAAACGCTCCTGTCTGCCGGACGGCCCGAAAGTCGGCACGGTTAGCCTGTCGCCGCGCGGAGACTGGCGCATGCCAAGCGACGCCTCCGCCTCGCTGTGGCTGCGGGAAGTGGAAGAATTGTAAGACCCGCAATAAGAGAGCATTTGGAGCAAAAAAAACAGGGCCGGTTCACAAAGAACCGGCCCTGTTTACTATGGATAGCTTACTGAAAAGCATGGAAGATGCTATGATCAGCCCGCCCTGACCGCGTCAAAAAATCCCCATGCTCAAATATCGTTCCCCCGAATCCGGTGCAATGCAAAGCACGCGTTTATCGCTTCCCAGCCTTTCGGCCTCTCTCATGGCGGTCCATACCGCCGCACCTCCGGACGGGCCAATCAGAATTCCTTCCTTGGCCGCCATCGCCCGAACGGTATTCAAAGCGTCCTCGTCGGACACCTGCACAATCTCGTCATATACCTCCGTATTCAATATAGAGGGCACGAACCCGGGGCTTGTGCCGACCAGCTTATGCGGGCCCGGCTGTCCGCCGGACAATACCGGCGAGCCCTTCGGCTCTACGACAAGAACGCGCAGACCAGGGAGATGCGCCCGTAGCGTCTCTCCCGTACCCGTAATGGTTCCGCCGGTACCCGAAGTCGCCACGAATACATCCAGCTTGCCCTCCATTTGATCCAGAATCTCGATCGCTGTCGTTGTACGGTGGATGTCGGGGTTGGCCTTGTTCTCGAACTGCTGCGGAATAAAGCTTCCTGGGGTTTCTTGTCTGATCTCCAGCGCCTTGGCGATAGCTCCCGGCATCCGCTCGGAGGCCGGCGTAAGCACAACTTCCGCTCCGTACGCTTTGAGCAGATTAATCCGTTCCTTCGTCATATTGTCCGGCATGACCATGATCGCCCGGTAGCCCTTGGCCGCCGCATTCATCGCGAGTCCGATTCCCGTATTGCCGCTCGTCGGCTCGATGATGGTGCCGCCCGGTTTCAGCAGCCCATCCTTCTCAGCCTGCAGAATCAGATTATACGCCGCCCGGTCCTTGACGCTGCCGCTCGGATTGAACCGCTCAAGCTTGACGTACAGCTCCGCATCATTTGGTCCGGTTATACGGTTCAGACGAACAACCGGAGTATCTCCGATCAGCTCCGTAATATGGTTTACCACTCTCGTTGACATAACAGACCTCCTTGATTCCTGCGCGGAACATACCTGCGAACATTGTACCGTGTCCGAAAGGCTCTGTCGAATAAAAAGAGGAATTCCGCAGTTTATCTTAACCGCAAAATCCCTCTTTTTCCGCATACGCTCTATTCCATGCCCGGTTGTAAATTTGTATTCTTCGGAGTAAATGTGAAGATTGGAATCAAAATCTGGGACAGCTTTTTATAGTTGCAAGCAAAGGCCATGCCCAGAACAGTCTCAGCCAAAACAATCAATCCAATAGAATGCACGATAGCCGGCACAAGTAATATGAACATCATTAAAGCAATCCAGACAAGCTTATAATCAAAGATTTTATCAATATATTTGTTGATCCATAGAACGGCTGTCATCCCGATAAAGGTAGTGAGCAAAACCGTCGCCCAGATGATATAGATGTTTATGGAATACAGCTTTAAATGAGTGATTACAAAGATAATGAATACATGAACGTATAAGAATAAAAAAGAATGCTTCCCGAAAAATATGAGCGGATTCTTCAAAGAATAATGCCGGATCGATCTGAATAGAAAAAACGACATAAACAGAACCAGCAGCGAAAGGAAAAAATATCCTAACGACATATTGTACTTTACCAAAAATTCCGTATCCCTTGGGGTTAGAAAATAGGCTGCTGCCAGAAGACATGCGGCGAATAAACCGGATATCAAATTTATAAATTTGCTGCTTCGGTAAGCGAACACGCCAAGCAAAAAAATCGAAAACCAAGGAATAAAAGTAAAATAGGTGTAATTCCCCTCCGGGATGAAGAATTGTTTAGCCGGAAAAGAAGGTATGCTTGATGTAAAAACAAAGTGCAAAGTAAATATCAAGATGGCTAATATAAGATAGATATACTTATTGGGCCTCAGATACTTCTCAAGAACAATAATGCCTAACACACTCATTGCCACGATTTGGGGGACATCTGAAACGGGATCAGACCAAATAAAGGGCTTCCACAGCGCATTATACGATAATCCCATGATGGCAAAGACGAAGTAAAAGGCAAGAAGCGGCAGAAAATTTTTCTTGCTTTGGAAGATAGAAGTTATACCGGAAACAGCGAAAAATAATGCGGGGGCCAGCCCTCCGATGATCTGAAGCGAGCGGCTGCTCCCTGAAAAATCCGTACCGGTGTGAGCCATAATCATCAACAGACAGCTAAACCCTTTGATAGCATCCAATGAATAATCGTACTTTTTCTCCATCTCTCCACTCCTCTTGCATCGTACCCTTACAATATGGCGATTGATATTCAAGCATTAAGATTCGTTAACCGTCTATTTATGTAAGTGAGGCTATGTTAACAAGAATATTACACCATATCAATAATGCATAAGTGTAAAAATTCGGGTACTGTGGAGTTATACTAATTGCCAAAATACTGATCCAGTTCCGCCGCCGCTCTGTGACGCGACAGGTTGAAGGAAGGCCACTTATCATTCGTATGTACCTGATCCTGCCGCTTCTGCCGCAGGCCGTTATCCAGCATTCCGTTCCGGTTACGGCTGAACTCGATAAGCCGCGGAACCGCGTCGTCCGACAGCGTGAACAGATAAGCTGTGTCGAGCTTGCCGCTCACTTCATACCTCGCCATATTATTACCTGCAATAATGACGTCCATCCCGATATAGTTCATGACCAGATAGGCCGCCGCACCCAGGACAATGTAGCATTTTGCCAAAGGAAGACGAGGAAGGCCGATGCGCAGCGCCGTCACAATCAGCAGCAGCCCAAGGAAAATCATAAAGCCGTGCACGAGAAACCGGATTGCCGTATAGCCGTAAGCCTCCTCGTAGAGGGCCAGCCGGGTATAGGCGGAATACAGCATCACCGCCGAACAGCCCGCCAGAAGATAGAGCAGCCCGCGAATCGCCTTGTTCAGCTTCTCCGTCCCTTTGGTGCCCAGCAGCAGCAGACCGAGCAGAATGATAAAATTAATCCCCGCGACCATGATCAGTTCAAAAAATCCCCTGCGGGCATATTCGGCATAGGTTTCACCTGAGGGCAGCACGCCCTGCCAGCCGCCGAACAGATAAGAGAACTGCACACAAACAAATATCACATATACGATGTTAACCGAAGTTAATACAGTGGCGGCAATGATCGAATCCACCCGAAAATCAGGAAATTCCCCGGATTCCTGTTCCGGCCGCTTCCATATCCTCGTCGCGTCCTCATCTTTACGAGGGAACAGAAATCCCCGCACAAACCCAAAGAAGAACATCCCGAGCAGCAGCGCCCACAGCGTACGGATGAAGCCCTCAACAAGCGATACATTGCTCAGCCAGACCGGGAGTTTCGACAGCACGCTGTGAAACACACCGTCCGCCGAAGACAGCAGCATGAGCACAATCATCAGCAGCGGGAAGGAAATACAAAGGCCGATCAGCACCTTGCCCAGAACCCGCCTGTTCTTCCCTTCCTTCGACTGTTTCGAGGCCCTCTTGAAGACCTCGATGATGCGGGGCCACTGCCGCAGATTCTGCGGAATCAGATGGTCCAGCATGCTGAAGACCAGGGAGAAGCGGTCCCAAGCCGGTCTTTCGGCGCCAATCATATAGGTCAGATGAAGCAGGATCGCGACCGGGATGACAAGCTTGTTCAAATTGTGAAAAAATCCGTTAGCGAACAGGCCGTAGGTCAAGGAGAGCAAAAAGACAAAGGCCATTCCGGCATATCCCGCCGCCGCAGGCTTCCGGATTTTGTCCTTGGCAAAGTACAGCATATACGCATAAAAAAGTACAGTGAACAGCGGATACGACACACCATAGCGGTTGTCGAGAAACAGATACTGGTGAATAACGGCCAGCGTAAAACCGGCGGCAGGCAGCGCAAGAGAACGCATCCGCCCGGATGAAACTTCTTCGTTCATGGATATCCCTCCATATTCTTACTTTCTGCTCCCTATTCTAGATGATAAAATAAGAAAATAAAGAGAAATAAATATTCGTTTATTTCCTATTTTACGAAGGGATAGAGCAGAATGAAGCTGCACGGACAATACATTCGGCTTCGCGCCCATTATGGCAGCACGGATGAAGTCTCCGCCACTCTGGACGAGCTTGCCGCGATACTCGGCTGCACACACCGGAACGCCCTGAATATTCTGGGCAAAATGGCGCACCAGGGCTGGATGGTCTGGACGCCAAGCCGGGGGCGGGGACGCCGTTCCCTTCTGCGCTTTATGGCGCCCCGGGACGATATCGCCGTCCAGTCGATGATGCTGGCGATGGAACGCCGGGACGCCGTATCGGCTGCAATGGAACAAATCCGGTCCCATGCGGGAGTCTCGGCGCTTCAGGACACGCTGCAAAGCTGGCTGCTGGCCTATTCCGGCCACCACGCCGAAATGGGTAAGGACC
>NZ_ASSD01000027.1 GCF_000520715.1 Paenibacillus zanthoxyli JH29 | reverse complement strand
CCCGCCAATCGGCGTTGCCATGACCGGCAGCCCGCTCGCAAGCGCCTCGGTGGTAATCAGGCCGAAGCCCTCCAGCGCTTGCGACGGAACGACGAACAGGTCAGCCGCCTGATAGTACGAAGCCAGCTCATGATCGGGGATATAGCCGAGCAGCCGGACCTTGCTAGCCAGCCCGTAATCGGCGATCCGCTCCTCCAGCTCCGCCCGCAAGGGGCCTTTGCCCCCGATTAGCAGAATCGAGTTCGGGAAGCGTTCAGATACCGTGCGCCACGCCTCCAGCAATTGAAGCAGTCCCATCCGGTTGACCAGTCTCCGGACCGTCAGCACCGTGGTCGCCCCCTCCGGCAGATTCAGCATGCGCCGAACGGCGAGCCGGTTGTTGGCCGGAATGAACCGGTCGATATTGGCCGCGCCAGGAATGATGACGATCTTGTCAAGCGGAACGCCATGCAGCGAATGCAGAATATCCCGAAAAGTCTCGCTGAGAACAATGAACTTATCCGCCAGCCGGTATGCTTTGCGCTCAATCGACTTGGCGATCGCGGTCTTGACCTGATGCTTGATGCCCTGCCCCTCGATTTTCATCTCCTCGTTCCAAGGCCCGTGAAAGGTCATCACGACCGGAATGCCGCGTTTCTTCGCCTCCAATGCGGGGCCGACTCCGTATGGAGCGAAATGGGAATACAGGATATCAATCCGTTCCTTCCCGGCGTTCATCAGCTCCGATGCCTTTCTCTGAAAGGCATCCTTCCGCCTCCAGATCGATTCTTTCGGGTCCCCGGCATTGTGGATAACGAGTTCCTCCGGCGTTTCCGGCTTCTCTTTGCTGCAGATCAGCGCGTGCACCCGGTTGCGGGAAGAAAGCTGCTCGCAGATGGATTTGTAATACGTGTTGAGTCCGCCGGGCTGCACCGTCGGCCAGCTTAGGCCGGTCGACATAATATTCAGTCCGTCACTATAGGACATTGCCTTCCTCTCCTTTCTCCCGCTTTTTCTCAGCCTGGCTGGCTCTCAGTGCCCGTAATGCCCGTAAGGTTTGAAGCCGACCATGAATTCGCACATGATCCGGGAAGTCTTGACTCGCCCCGATCTGCGCTGAAGACTCCCCGCCTCCATCATGGGCGATAGTCTCTTCGGCGAACGGTTGGCAGGGGTACATCACCCTGTCAAGCCGGATGATGTCATCCCGGAAAGTATTGACCGCTGGAATCGGGCCAGAGCCCGGGCCTACAAGCACGCCTGTCATTGAATCCATGCTGGTTTCCTCCTTTTTCTAACCGTTCGCATTCCGTCTCTTCATGCTCATATAGGAATTCATCGTCGTCTTCATCCACAGCAGACTTTCCGCCCTGCTGCTTAGCGGGGGGCAGCCCCCGGCCCGGCCGCAGCTTGGGGAGCTTCTGTCTTTCTCCCGTCCATTACCTCTCTGGCGCTAAGGCCGAGGCCGATCAGCATCCAAATCAGATAACCTTTAAGCCCGAGAAAACCGTTGTCTGATACAAGCCCGACCACCGCTCCAGTCCATGTTGCAAGGGCCAGCCTCGCATACATCTGAAGCCGGCCTGTACCCGTGACTTTGGCGATGATCTGCTTAGCTGCCATGCCAAGCGCACCGAAGAACAACAGACCGCCCGGAGCGCCGAAGGTGAGCATCAGGGCAATGAACCCGTTGTCCATAATGCCATACTCTCCCAGCTCGCCGCTGTTTCCAAGCTTCGTGCTCTGTCCGACGCTGCCGATCCCCTGACCAACGGGATTCGATTTGATCGCAGGAATCATGCTGCCCAGCAGATTCAACCGGTCATTATACGAGCGGTCCTCCTTGATGGAAGAGAGGGTCTCCAACCGGGCCGTCAGCCCTTCCGCTCCCGGAAGCTTCGGTACGATCCAGAATAAAGCAAGCGCTACGAACAGCACCTGGATCAGCGTCTTCCATTTTCCTTTGGACGACGAGGAGACGATGTACACCAGAAGCATGACCAGCAGGAGAAGCCATGCCGCCCGGACCAGCGTGGTCAGCAGACACACTACCACCAGCAGGACGCCGATCCAACCGAACGCGCCCCTCCATCTTTTCTCAAGAATCATCGGCACCAGAGCAAATACGAGAAAAGTGGCGGCAGGGCCCGGCGAATTTAGGGTGGAGAAGACTCTGACCTCCAGCGGATGCGGCGTGCCGATGGAATTCATTCCTGAGTTCGTCATCCAGAAGGCGTCCCACGCGGGTACCGTCAAATACTGGATAATCCCGTATCCGGCAACCAGAACCGCCATATTGGCATAGCCGCCGAGCAGCTTGTCAATATCACGGGCCGTAAACGGCGTCACCGCAAAGTATGGCAGCAGCAGCAGCGGAACAAGATAATTCGTCAGATCATAGAACGAACCCATCCCGTTCTTCGCAAGTCCAATCAAGGTCGCATAGCCGAGCGGGACCGCGAACAGCAGCAGCAGTCTCATAAAGGGACGGCGGATGGCATGAACTTTGCGCATAACCGGGATGGCCACCGCCCCGCCCGCAAGCAGAGGCGCCAGACTGAGCAGAGATACGGAATGGTAGACCCCTTCACTCCAATCGGCTATGCGGCGAAGTTCAGGAGCGATGGCCCAGACGAGCAGTGTGTAGATAACGAGCAGCCGCGGCTTCAACAGCGCAAGCAGAAGGGCCGGGAACAGCAGAGCCGATACCATGGCAAGCTGCAGGCCGCTCGATGAGCTGAGCTTCGCGCTGACATAACCGATCATCAGCGGCAGAACCGCACAGACTGCGGTAAAGATTCCCGCTGTTGCCAGAGCGCGAAGGTTTCCCGCCTGGATAAGACCGGAACTGCCTTGATGACGGCTGATCATCGTTTCCCACACCTCCATTCCTTAGGGATAAGCCTTTATTCAAGGCTCTGTCCATTCGCTTTATCCCGTTTGCGCATCTCCTTGAGCAGAAGGAGCAGAAACTGGGCGTCGTCCACCAAATACCGCTTCCACAGCCTTCCCGGTTCCTGGCTTAGACGCCAGAACCATTCCAGTCCGCTTTTTTGCATGAAATCAGGGGCACGCTTGACCGATCCGGACAGAAAATCGAACGTTGCTCCGACGCCAATCGAGATTGGCGCCCGGTAGGTTAGATAATGGCGGTAGATCCATTTCTCCTGCTTGGGAGCCCCTACGCCGACGAATACGATATCCGGCCGGGTTTCATTCAGCATTCCGATAATCCGCTCGTTCTCTTCCTTGTTATTCTCGAAGCCGTAGGAAGGAGAATAACAACCGACAATGTTAATATCCGGATACGCCGCCTTGAGGTTCTTCGTAGCCCGCTCCGGCACGCCCTCCGCAGAGCCGAGAAAGAACAGCCGGTATTTCCGCTGCTGGAACGCATGTCCCAATCTGCTGAAGAGGTCGGCGCCGGACACCTTCTGCTTGAGCGGCTTGCCCAGCATCTTGGAAGCCCATATGAGGGGCATTCCGTCCGCGACCACAGCGCCCGCTTCAGAGTATACCGTCCGGAATTCCTTGTCCTTGCGAAGCTTGATCACATGATCCACATTGCAGGTCAGAATATAGGAATGATTCCTTTCCCGGATCGTAGTATCGATATACTCCAGCAGGTCCATGAAATCATAATTGTTAAAGTTGACATCGAACATGTTCACTTGATTCATCGTATCACTTCTTTTTGTGGGGAATCGGTTGGCTGCGAAGCCCGGTACAGGCAGTTCAGGTACCAACAGAACGGAATAATAAATTGGACCGTCGACAGCGTATTATCAGAAAACGAATAGATCAAAAATGCTGCTATAAAGAGCAGGTAATAAGGCTTAACCGGCGGTGCCAAAGCTCTGTAAACCAGAATAAACACAGCCAACAAGGACAGCAGCAGCAGGATTGAGCCGATATACCCCCCGTCGAAGTAAAACCGGATATATTCGTTGTGGGGAACGACAAAGCCTTTATACAGTGTGCCGTCGTTGGCTACTGTAACGGCGCCAAGACCTCTTCCCGCCAATGGAGAACCCGACGCTTTTTCCAAAAAGTAAGCCCATGCCTCCGAACGTCCCGACAGGTCGATTCCATCGCTCGTCTGTCTTTCAAATGAACGTTTCTTGATATTGTCCCACTGCGTGAACGCCGCGCCAGAAATCACGATCACCGAGCACAGCAGCGGAATCAGATACCGGGTCTTGCCTTTCAAATAGCGCCGGAAAATGTCGTAGAAGTAGTACAGCGCCACAGGAAGCAGCGCGAGAAGCGGCCCCCGGGTTCCCGTACCGATCAAGGTCACGAAATTCACGGCCAGGATACTGTAATAGAAACGCTCATGGCCCGGATTCCGTCTGAGTTCGATGAATGGAATGACCGTTCCCAGAAAGGCAAGCATCGCAAGATGCGATGGAATATTCGCCCCTTGAATCCGTACCGCTCCTGTAAACTCCACATTGAGCATGGGATGGAGATGGGCCGCCTGCAGCAGCGCTCCAACCAGCAGGCTTACGACCGGCAGAAGGCAGATCATGTAGATATGCCGCTGCGCCACTTCTTTTTTCCAGTTGATCAAGAGAAACATAAACGGAAGCGAAAGTCCGATGAACGCCTTGACCGCAATAGACGACGTCATCTGGGGCAGCCAGATGGAGAAGGTGAACGTTAAGAACACCATCACCGCCAGAGCCCACAGCGGATAGCTGAGCTTGAAGCGCAGTCCGTTAACCAGAATGCAGGGCACAAGCAAAGCCAGCATTGCCAGCTTGTAGAGCGACAATATTTCCATTCCGAACAAGCTTCCATCGTACAAAAAATTGATCGATATCGCTGTCGTCAGCAGCACGAAATAACTGATGTAATCCGGTCTGGACAGGGATACGACGAGCAGAAGGAGCAATCCGACAGCGGCAACCGCGACAGCCGGCTCGTATATCACTGCCGTGCCTAGAAACAGCGCCGACAGAAGAAACAGCATTCCATACGGCAGAGCATACAATTTGGAAGCCCGGTGGCCGCTTATCATCATTCATTCACCCCGTCGCCGATTCCCGATTTCGATTCCGCAGCATGTGAAGCGTTCCGCGAACGCTCTCCAGCCTGCATTTGTTCAGCAGCTTTCTTCCTTCGTTCCCGGATATCGCGGCCAGTACGGAGTCGGCGGCAATATACAGAACTTTGGCCGCTGTCTTGCCCCAAAGGGACAGGCTGCCCAGTTGGCCGCTGCTTCCGAGGGCATTGGACAACCCTTGACTGTAGTACCGCTTCATGATCCATTCCTCGGTCAATCGGCTTGCCGAGATGAAGTGGTCCACAGCCATCTGCGGATGATAAAGAACGGATTGCCCTTCTTTCCGAATCTTTCCGAACAGCCAGGTCTCCTCGCCGGACAACAGCGATTCCCCCTTGCGTCCAAGCTCCAGCGGAAACAGGCTGACGTTAAAGACCTCGCGCCTCATCGCCATGTTGGCGCCGCAGGGGTGGAATTTGCCAGGGTACTCTTTGATCCGGTTGCCCAAATCCATAATGGTGTAAGGGAACTCGAACGGCTTAATCAGCCAGTTCGGTCTGCCGCTTTCAAAAATAGGAGCAACCTTGCCGCCCATAGCCATCACGCGCGGTCTGCTTTCCAAGGTGTTTACAATCGTCGATATCCATGTGCGGGCAGGCAGCGCATCGTCGTCGAGAAAGGCAATGAGCGGCGATTTGGCTGCCAGAATACCCGCATTGCGGGCGGCCGACAGTCCCTGAACCGGCTCCAGCAGATACTTCATATGGATCATACTTGCGTATTGATCCACGAACCGTCTCACGACGGCTGCCGTATCATCAGTCGACCGGTTATCGACCACAATGACCTCTGCCTCATCCAGCATATCGAGCCCGAGCAGGGAATCCAGCGTTTTGGATAACAGCCCGGCCCGATTATAAGTGCAAATGATGATTGACAGCCGGGGTACGTTTCCGTGCTCAAACATGGGCATTCACCTAATTTCTTAATTAATAAGCATTTTTCGATCCCAGAAGCATGAGTCCCGTCTTTAGGATAATCTTCAAGTCGAGCGCCGTGCTCCGCATGCGGATATACGTGAGATCCAGTTGGACCATTTCCTCGAAGCCGACACTGTTGCGCGCGTGAACCTGCCAGTAGCCTGTGCAGCCGGGCGTTACGGTCAGCCGCTGCTTGTCGTACTCCGAATACTGCGCCACTTCATCGGGAAGAGGCGGCCGGGGACCGACAAGACTCATGTTGCCAACCAGCACATTCCAGAGTTGGGGAAGCTCGTCAATGCTTGTCTTGCGCAGGAACTTCCCTATCTTTGTTATGCGGGGATCATTCTTCATCTTGAACATCGCCCCGCTGACCTCGTTGTAAGCCATGAGATTCTTCTTCAGTTCCTCGGCATTCGAGATCATGGACCTGAACTTGTACATCTCAAACGGCTTCTCGTCCTTGCCGACACGGGTCTGGCGGAAGAACACTTTCCCTTTCGGGTCATCCAATTTGATCAGTACGGCGATTACGGCAAACAGGGGCAGCAGCAGGAATAGGCACAGAGCGGAAAAAAGAATGTCGATTACCCGCTTCACTACCAGGTAGGAACTGGCTTCCCGCGCTTCTTCGGCATGCAGCACGTAAACATTAGACAGAATCGGCTCAGCGTCATCCGGCATTTTTGGCATGCTCATTTCCCTCTCAATCCTCCTTGTAATGATCAGCCCGTAATATATAAGTCCCTGCGCTTCAGCCTGTTAACTGGTGGCTTGTTCCGCCTTGCTGAGCCATGCCGCCATAGCATCCATGAGAGGGTAGCGCAAGTCCTTGTTCTCCAAAGCGAACTCCAGCGTTGTCAAAATATAACCGAGCCGTTCTCCGACGTCGTATCTCGTTCCATCGAAATTGTAGGCGTAGACCCGCTCGCTTTGGTTCAGCTTCTGGATCGCGTCGGTCAGCTGGATTTCGCCTCCGGCGCCTTTTTCCTGCAGATCGAGATATTTAAAGATCTTCGGCGTAAACACGTAGCGGCCCATAATCGCCAGATTGGAAGGGGCGGTGCCGAGCGGCGGCTTCTCGACAAAGTTGTGGACGCGGTACAGACGGCCGTCCTGGAAATCCGGCTCGATAATGCCGTACCGGTTGGTGAATTCATCGGGAATTTCCTGCACGCCGATAACCGAGTTCTGCGTTTCCTCATACTGGTCGATCAGTTGTTTGAGGCATGGCGTCTGTCCGGCAACAATATCGTCGCCGAGCATTACGCCGAATGGCTCGTCGCCGATGAACCGTCTGGCGCACCAGACCGCATGTCCCAGTCCTTTGGGTTCTTTTTGCCGGATATAGTGAATTTCAACCTTGGATGAACGCTGTACCTCCTGAAGGAGTTCGAGCTTACCATCCTCAAGCAGCCGCGATTCCAGCTCGAAGGCGTTGTCGAAATGATCTTCAATCGCCCGCTTTCCTTTACCGGTTACGATAATAATATCCTCGATGCCGGAAGCGATCGCTTCCTCCACAATGTACTGAATAGTAGGCTTGTTGATGATAGGAAGCATTTCCTTCGGCATCGCCTTAGTTGCAGGAAGAAAACGGGTACCCAGTCCGGCTGCGGGAATAATTACCTTTTTCACTTTTTTCATCATCCGTGCCTCCTAAAAGTCATTTTTGTTGGCTTGCGTCCAGCTCATTATTACTTGAATTGGTTTATGGTAATGCCGAGAATAGCGGTCCCGGATTGTTCCATCAGCGTCTTGACCTTGCCGATCAACTCCCGCTTCGATTTGCCGTAACGGGCAATGATGATAACGCCGTCCGTGAGCGGCGCAAGCACCCGGGCATCGCTGTACTCCACCGCAGGGGGCGTGTCCAGCAGAACAAGATCATGGGTTCCTTTCAATTCCTCCAGCAGCTCCGCCATCTTGGCGTTGCCCAACAGATCAGGCGGACTAATGGATGAGACTCCTGCCGTCACGATCGTAAGATTGGCCAGGTTGCCGTACACGCCGATCTTGCCGGTCTCCTTCTGGCCGCTCAGACAGTCAGCCAGCCCGTCGCTATTCTCCACTCCGAACACCGTATGAAGGCCGGGGCTCCGTAAGTTGCAATCCACCACGGCGACCTTTTTTCCTTCCTGCACAAAGGATACGGCGAGATTAGCAAGAACGGTCGTCTTTCCCTCCCCCGCACCCCCGGACGTGAAGAGCAGCGATTTGCCTCCACCCTGCAGCAGCCCGAGCTGACGGATGTAGGTGCGAAGCGAGCGGAATGATTCAGACACATGCGACTGTGGATTTCGTTCGGCAATGAGGCTGTTACTTAACCGCAGCATACGCTCCCTCCCCTACTCTTGCTTTGTTGTCTCCATCCTTGCCGAGGTCGCGTTTGCGGATGACCGGAATTGTTCCGATGACCGGAAGACCAAACTCGTGCATCGCTTCCTTCTCGGAGCGAAGGGAGCCGTTCACCGTCTCCAGCAGCAGGATAATTCCCAGAGCCGCCATCACCGATACGACAAAGCTGATAATCAGATTCATCGTAAACCCTGCGTTTATCGGCCCCGGAACATCTTTCGGGTCCGCACGAGTGAGGAAGTTGACGTTGTTCATATTCATCAGCTCCGGCAGGGTGCGAATAAAAGTCTGCGATACGGCATTGGCGATGCCGGCTGCCTTCGCGTAGCTTGTATCCTCCACACTGAGATTGATGATCTGGCTTCCCTCTGAAGATTTGATGGCTACCTTGGAGCTGAGCGCGTCTCCTGTAAGCCCGAATTCCGGATGCGCGGCGGCGACACGGTCCATAATGGCCGGCGATTTAATGATTTCCTTGTAACTTCCGATCAAATTAAGACTGAAATTCAGATTGTTCAGGTTATTGCCTTCCGGCAGGTCAGCGGCGTTGTTCACCAGCAGCTGTGCAGATGCGGAATAGACGGGCACCACGTAATTCTTGCTGACATAATAGGTGGTGCTGCAGGAGATCAACACGAACAGCACGATGAGCCATAACCTTTTTTTGATCAGATTCAGGTAATCCAAAATCGTCTTTTCCACAGCGAGCCTCCTTCCGTTGGATTTTGAAAGACTTCTGAAAATTTCAGGTAACTTACTTTAATTCTAACAATCCACATTTTTCGGGGCATGGTCCCTGCCATTACTTTCGTTTTCACTTTTGAATAAAGAAAATTTCCACTTTAGGCCAATTCATAGTATACTTTAGTACCATAAGGCATAAGCTGTGTTGACACATCGCTGGCGAAATTTGCCGAAAAAGAAAAAAAGCACGGACAAGATGTCCATGCTTGTAAATATGAAATTTTATTCGCCTGCCGATTATTCGACAGACATCTCGTATTTAGTTAAGCCAACCGCGTTCGCGTAAAGCGCGGCCTGGGTGCGGTCCGCAACCTGAAGCTTGGCCAAAATTTGACTGACATGCTTCTTGACCGTGAACTCGCTGATGAAGAGCCGGGAAGCAATTTCCCGGTTGCAGGCGCCCTGCCCCAGCTCGATCAGCACTTCCCGTTCCTTGGGCGTCAATTCATCCGTCGGACCCTTGCCGCTCATTCTCATCTTGTCTTCCATCAGGCCGGGATCGTAATACTTCCTGCCCTTATAGACCAGTTGAATGGCAAACAGCAGCTCCTCAGGGAGCGCTTCTTTCAGTACATAGCCGTCGACCAGCACTTCCTCCGCCTTCAGGAAATCTTCCCGGCTTGCCGAGGATGTCAGCAGGATGAACTTGCTTTCGATTCCGCGTCTGCGCGCGGCCTTGATCACATCAATCCCCGACTCGTCGGCAAGCTTCAAATCGATCAGCACCAAATCAGGCCGCACCTCTTCAAAGACGCGCAGAGCCTCTTCACCGTTCGTTGCTTCGCCCGCAAATTTCAAATTAGGCTGCATAGAAATAACAGCTGCCAGCCCTCTTCTAACGAGGGGGTGATCATCCACAATTACGATTTCCATAATGCAAAGACCTCCTATCATCCTTTATGCGTTCATTAATTCAACCACGCCTACCGGAATTGAAATCAGAATCTGGGTACCTGCATTTTCGTTGCTGGATAACTGGAAATCACCGCCAAGGGAACTCGCCAAATGCTGCATGTTCTTCATTCCGAGGCCGCCTGTCCCCTCCTCCGAACGGGTCCACAGCAGATCGGTATCGAAGCCGACCCCATCGTCGCGAATAGCCAGTCCGATCCATCTTGGCTTCAAGGTCAGCTCAACCTCAATATTGCCGGCGCCGCCGTGGCGAATGGCATTGCCGGTCGCTTCGGATATAATCCGGAAAAGCGCTTTATGATAGGGGTAGGGCAGGCTGAAGTCGTCGCCCTTCACTTTGAAATCAATCTCGACATCATTCAGCCTCGACAAGCTTTTGAGATGCGATCTTACCATACCGAGCCAGGTCGGACCGCCGCTTTTCTTGGAGCTCAAACTGTAAATGGTAATCCTCAGTTCCTTGGCGGCCTTGGTCGCCGAATCATGGATCAGCTCAATCTGCTCCTCCAGCTGGGAGGGCGTCATTTTTCGGCAGGCCTGCTTGAGAGAATGCGCTGCATAGACAATGCCGAACAGGCTCTGCGAGACGCTGTCATGCATTTCGTCGGCAATCCGGTTCTGCTCATTGGTCACAATGAGACGGTTCTCGGTGACGCTCAGCTCATGGCGTTCCAGCGTAATCGCGCTGAGCTCCGCCAGAAACATCAGCTGCTGGATGTACCATCTCCGGCCCTCCAGTCCCTCATGCGCTTCAAGCTTTACCCCGATGACGCCGACAAACCGGGTGCTCATCCGAACCGGCATCAGCAGCATGTCCCCGAATCCGGGAATGCTCCTGAATATCGGTTCCTTCTGACGCCGCCATTCAGGCTCATATTTCTTGAGCTCCCCGAATAGAGTTCCTTCCTCCTCGGGCAGCCAACCGGTCTGGCGGCTTACAAGCGCCGGCCCCCCGCTGTTTCCCGCGAACCAGAACAGCGCTTTGTTCAGCTTCGTCAGCTTGAGGGCATAGTCGGTAATCACTTGTCCGATGTTCATAAAATCATGCTCGCTTGAGGTTTCCACGATTTGATACAGCGATTTGATATGCTCTAGCATTTCGTCCGTGCGCGCCTCGGCTTCCTCCCGCTGCCGCTTAAGCTTCGAAAGCAGCTGCAAAAAGATTGCCGTGAGCGCAAGGGCCAGGAACAGATTTCCGTTCTCCAGCAGAACAGAGGCAAAGGTGTCATCCGCTGATTTATAAAAAAAATAGCAAAATCCAAGGAAGATGGCAAAATAGCCGGCGAGCAGGCTCCAGCAAAAATAAAAGGACAAGGAACCCGCTGCAATCAAAATAGGATTAAGCGAATACAGCTTGAATGGGCTGTTGTATCCGCCTGTACCAATGGCCAGCAGAAGAATCAGCAGCATCTCAATACTAACCAACGCCATAACGGCACGCGGCCTGTGCCGGAAACTCCGATAAGAGGCCGTAAACACATGAGCCAGCAAGCCCAGCGCCAGAATAATCAAAATTTTATAAACGAGGGCAGGACCCGTGCGCGTTACCAAGAACATCAGCGAAGTAAGGAATAGTGATAAGTACCTGAAAAATGTAATCATACGATCTTCCGCAGACAACCTGATATTCATCCCACCACCCAATTCTCCAAATTTGTGGAAAATGCGAGTTTTTACCTGCCTTTAAACCGCTGTGTTAAATGCATCATACAAAAGAAAGATGACAATAACAAGTTACCTTTCTACCTGATAACGGTTTCATAGTTAAAAATTAAGGATATTTTTTTTATTTTCGCCTGTTTTATTCAATCAAAAATGGGGTATAAGGGGATAATTTGGTAATTAACATTGAGTTTTATGTCAGCTAAAATACCACAAGTATTTCCAACAGCACAAGGAGTTCTAACCGGATAAGGAGAGACGGCTGACGGCGTCCTTTTACCGAACGGTACCGTTCAAGCATCCGAGCTCACACATTGCCGCGGCTTTCCTGCGGAGAGACTCCCATGTATTTCTTGATCAGCCCACGCCGCAGCAATCCAGAAGCATCCCTTCCAGCGAGCGCCTGAGCCGCTCTGTCGGCGTCCCGGGGGTTGCCCCCCTCCATCCACTCCATCACTTCCTCAAATCTCGCCGCGAGGGTTTTGCGTCTCCTCCGACCGAAAGACGGTTCCTTCCGCCAAAAGTCCCGTCTCTCTCCATTCCTTTATCCAGCTGCCTTGGGCCCAAGGCTGGGTCTGTGTAGCGACAGGGGCGCCGGCGGCCCTCTGTACCTCTAGCACCAGATATAGTCCTAGCAGACTTTCCTGAACAAGCGGGACTCACGGTTTCACGGCAGGCAGTTTGACTCTTGCTTCCGTCCCCTTTCCCTTGGTGCTCTGAAACTCGATCGTGCCTTTCATCGCTTCAATGAGCCGGAAGGTTACCATCAATCCGAGTCCGGTGCCTTTCGTTTTATTGGAATAATAAGGCTCCCCCAACCGGGCGATCTCGCTGGCCGTCATGCCTTCCCCCGTATCCCGAACGCTAATGATCACGTAAGCGCCGGATTTCTGGGCAGTAATGGTCACCAGCCCGTTGTCCTGGAGGGCTTCAATGCCGTTCTTGATAATATTGATCAGCGCCTGCTTGAACTTGGAAGAATTGAACTTGACGTACAGACCGGTTTCCGTATGAATCTCGATTCGGCTCCCCTGAAGTTGGGCCAGAGGCAGCAGAATGCCCGCGACATGCCTCAGTTCTTCCCCGACATCCAGACATTCCACCTTATCCATCGCCGGCTTGGCAAATGTGAGGAAATCATTGATAATATGCGAGGCCCGGTCCAGCTCCGAAATCGCCAATTGCAAGTATTCCCTTTCCTTGCTGCCCTGAGCTCCGCCGATAATTTGCAGAAAGCCTCTCGTAACCTGGAGCGGATTGCGTACCTCATGCGCCACCGATGCGGCCAGCTCGCTAATAATTTCCATTTTCTCAGAACGCTGAAGATCGTTGTTGAACTTCTCCAGTTCTTTGGAATATTCCACCACTTGTTCGTGATTCCTGGCGAATCTGCGCCCTACGATGACAATCAGGGAAACAAGAAAACCGACGATGCCCCATTTCCACCAGTACAGCTGGTACTTCTCGCCGGACATATAGTACAGGGACAGCTCGCTGAGCGACGCTAGCGCAAACAAGGCAAATCCGGTGGTGAAAATAATGGCCTCCACATTGCCGCGAAGGGAGTACCGGATCGCAAGTCCCAGCAGGAGCAGGAACTGAATAATCATAAGAATTCCCACGACATCAACTGTAAAAATTCTATACAGAACGTCTAGGCGGTAAGACAAGGCAATATTGAGTACGCTAAGTCCTACGCAGAACAGCGAATATCCTATTTGGAGCTTCCTCAGCCGGGCGACGGCTTTGAACAGGCCCGAACCAAATAACTTCTCGAAAAAGTAGGTGAATGCTGGAAGCAGTGTGAACAGCGCCGCATCGAACAGCAGCTCCAACCACCTGGATTTATTCTCCATTACAATTTCAAGATAAGGAGAATAGTAGATCATCAGCACCCCGGACGACAGCATGATCAGCATGAGCAGAATTCCGTTGACAAACAGCTCTCTTTTCAAAAATACCGAGCACACGCCCAGGACGACGGCCATAAAAATGAGCGACCCGCCGATCATGAGATCCAGCAGATTTTCCTTCAAGTAAACATTTAGCAGCTTGGCGTAGCTGCCAACCTTGATCTCTCCTTCCAAGCCAAGGCGGCTGCCGGTCCCTCCGCTGTAGATGTACAACTCTTTGCCTACTTGCGGCGCTGTTAGCGGAATCAGAAGCTTGCCTCCTCCTCGGCTTCCTCTACCGTTCGAATCGTATACCAGCGTATCGTCCACATAAGCTCTGATGTCACTTCCATAAACTTTATTTAACAGCGCGGCCGAATTGCTCCCGAGCGGAGGCAAAGAAGTACGGAACCATACCCCGGTCATAACTCCCGAAACCTCAGGCAGATCGTCCGAAGGCGACACGTCAATCCACCCTGATTCCGTGCGGGGAGGATACACTCCTTCTCCTATTGCTGCGTTCACCCATTTCAGCTGCCACCCCTGGAGTTCTCTGCCCTCTTGTTTCCCCCGCTCCATCGCAATTCCAACCTCAATCATGGAAGCCAACAGCAGTATGACAAACACTACAGCCGCTATTTTGTATAGTGGCAATTTCATTGTGGCACCTCAATATCTGAAATAGGTATATCGTACGCTATCATTTTCGACATTTTTCGATTTGTTCCTTTATGCTGCTCAAAAATACAACGGCGCGATTCCGCTTCAGGGATTCGTTTGGCTTTAGAAGGGTATAAAATTAATATAGGCCCTTTTAGACGTCATTCGACCCATCCAAGAGGAGATGAGTACTATGGCCAATTTCAATAAGACGGAAGCCGATTTTACGTATGAACGCTATGTCAAAATGGGCGGCGTCTCTCTGGAACAGGACATTCCGGCAGGCGACATCCGGCTTGTGGGTACAGAAACTGCGCAAAGCATGAGCGAAGAGGCCTCTGGCAGCGTTCGTGTTCCAATCGAATCTCCCTTTACCAGCCACGATCCGGTCGGCGCCGCTTCCACTGCCGAAGGAATCGTATATTCCGATTTCAATGAAGCATTGGCCCGTGATCCGAGGCTGGCTGCGGATATCGGGTTGAACGCTTCCGATCCGGGGCAGGACGATCCACCCGGCAGGAAGGACCGCATCCTTGGAGGACCTCCTTCAAACCGGGATGAGCTGCTGCACTCCGATGCTTCCCTGGCCGCCGGCGCCGCCGGGCTGATTCAAGGCGTTAGCGATTACGCCAATGACGAATGGACTTCGGAGGACGAAATCGATCCGCTGGAGGATATTCCTGACGCCGACGATATTCAGGCTGGCAGTCCGGTCGATCCGGCATCCCCTTCACTTGATGCTATGCCAGGCACAGATGTGCTGAACGGCTCAACGGGCGAAGATGAATAAAGAAAATGAAAGCGCCGCCAGGCGACCTCCGTCTGGCGGCACCTTAACTTCGCTACGGCCCGCTCTCCTCATAAGGAAGAAGGAGTCTCCCCCGCCCTTGCGGCGCCAACACGGGCTTCAAGCCGGCGTCTCTTCACAAGCAGCGCGGCAGTTAACAGGATCAGCCCGTTAATTACGAACACCACTGGAATGGGAAGAAAGGCTCCAAGCATGCCGCCAAGGATAGGTCCCGCCATGGTCGCCAGTTGGGAAACCGATTGGTTGAGACCGAAAGCGCGTCCCCGAAAGCTCGGCTCCGTTACCTGTACGACCATAGCATTAATGGAAGGAAGAACCCCGGCGTAGAATAGTCCATAGACAAACCGGAGCAGCGCGAACTGGATATAACCGGAAACCAAGAACTGCAGGATATTGCCGATTCCGCCGCCCAGAAGCCCGATAAACAGGATGAAGTCGTAGCCTTTACGTCCGCCTATTTTTCCCCACCTTGGAGCCATCAGCACGGTAGCTATGCCTACCGATGAAAAGACGATCCCCGAAGTAAGCGACGCACTATTCTTCGCAATCCCCATATCCAGCATGTAAATGGGAATAAGCGGCTCCAGAATCATCACGGAAAAGCTGCTGATTCCCGTCAGCGCCATTAGAGCAACGAAAGCTCGGTTACTCCTAGCCTCCCTGATATCATCGCGTACCCGTGATCTCACAGCCGACCGGTCATAGACCTGCTCTTTCACAAAAAAGGTAGCAATTACCGCTGACACCAGCACAATCGCCGCTGAGAACAGAAAGGCGCTGCGGT
Organism: Paenibacillus zanthoxyli JH29; assembly: GCF_000520715.1. Classification (GTDB taxonomy): domain Bacteria; phylum Bacillota; class Bacilli; order Paenibacillales; family Paenibacillaceae; genus Paenibacillus_AQ; species Paenibacillus_AQ zanthoxyli. The sequence continues at coordinate 21,918 of NZ_ASSD01000027.1, read as the reverse complement.
TCCCGTAATAATAGCTGATCACACCGCCGATGAGCGGACCGATGATGCTTCCGGCAGCACCCGAGGTGGACATCACGCCAAGCGCATACCCGGTCTTCTCCTCCGGCGTATTCGTCGCCACCAATGCGATCGACGCCGGCACGAACCCGGCCAGAAGTCCTTGAAGGACCCGGACAACAAGAAATACATATGGATCATAGACAAAATAATTCATCAAATAGAGTGCGGCCAGGCTGAAGCCGGAACGAATGAGCATCGGCTTGCGTCCATATTTGTCTGACAGGGACCCCCAGAAAGGAGAAATCAGCGCGCTGGCCAGAAACGAGATGCCGAATGCGATGCCTGACCATATCTCCAGATGGCTGTCCACCCCCAGATCATCGCTCAGAAAAATGGACATGAACGGAATCGAGAGCGAATACGAGGTGCTGCAAAAAAACACGCCTATCCAAAGTACGGCCAGATTACGCTTCCATGAAAAATTCCCCACGCAGTACATTCCTTTCAATAATCTACGAAGCATCCTAATTATTGTAAACCTCTTTGCGGCTTGTGCCAATCCCGTTGTTCCGAGCGAATTTTGCAAAGCGGTTTGGCCCGGGTTATGATGGCATATGACGAACGGATATTAATGAAGAAAAGGAGAGACGATAAGTGAAACTTGTACGCAACCATTCTTTCACCGTATGGGCGATTCTCGGCCTTCTGATGCTGGCCTTGGCTTCCGGCTGCGGAAGTAAGCCGGGCAGCGCATCCCAGGCCGCGGGGTCGGGGTCGCAGGCAAGCCACCCTCTGGTGACCATCGAAATGGAGGACGGCGGCATCATCAAGGCCGAGCTGTATCCCGAGGTTGCGCCGAATACGGTGAACAATTTTATTTCATTAATTCAAAAAGGGTTCTATAACGGTACGATATTTCACCGTGTTATTCCCGGGTTCATGATTCAGGGAGGGGACCCTGAAGGGACAGGCATGGGAGGGCCCGGATACAGCATCTCCGGAGAATTCTCCGAGAACGGCTTCTCTAACTCGCTCCTGCACACAAGAGGCGTTCTGTCGATGGCCCGGGCCAATGATCCCGATTCGGCGGGATCGCAATTTTTCATCATGACGGACGCCGCGCCGAGTTTGGACGGAATATATGCGGCCTTCGGTAAAGTCACCGAAGGGCTTGAAGTCGTCGACGCGATCGCCAATCTTCCGCGAGACGCCAACGACCGCCCCGCAAATCCGCCGGTAATCAAGAAAGCATCGGTGGACACCTTGGGTGTCACCTATCCTGAGCCAAGTAAAGTTCAGTAACGGCTGCATAATCCGGAATCCTTACGGGAGAACAAATATTATGGAATTAAAAAGGCCCAATGGCCTTTACCTAGAGGACAGTAAAGAGTCAAAGGGCCTTTTTCCCACAAACTGATATTATTGGAAGTATGTATGCTTGGCTTTCCATTGTTCCAGCTTGATGAACACCCAGAACCCGTAAATTCCCAACGTAATCACGCTCAACAAAAACCATTTGATCCAATGAGCGAACAGGCTGACAGCCGTTCCGTCAAAACGCAGACGTCGTCCCTCCACGACGGTATGCTCTACTCTCCAGCGGTACAATATGACTACGGCCCAAGGATAGCAGATGCCCAGAGTACAGACCGTTACAAGCCATCCAACCAGGCACCATCCGATATATTCAAGCAACCCGCCGTCAAAATAGGACTCGCTCTTTCCAAATTGGACCTTCACATCCATATTTATAGCTGACATTTTCTCCCTCCCTTCGATCTCTTTTTCAAAAATATAGACCCATTATCCTATATATAAAAAGTAATTTCCAGGATATTTCTCACCCTTCGGATTATATGACCTGTGAAAAAGACAGCGCAAAAAAGCCCGGCCCGCTTGCAAAGAGCGGTTACGCCGGGCTTGAAAGTGATGTTTAATGCTGTCTTCTGCTCAGATTATGGTGGCCGTCGCGAAGAAAGGTGCTGCGGCTGTTCTTCAGCAGAGCGATCCGTTCCTCCGCCAGATGGTCGGCGGCCGTGTGGGTCGGAATGCCCTTCACACGTGAAATTTCAAGCACCCGGGTGATGCTGTCGTAAATCTTCGCTACCTGCTTCAGCGCCCGCTCCTTGTTATAGCCGTTCAACTCGTCGGCAATATTGATCACGCCGCCCGCGTTGATTACATAATCGGGCGCGTACACAATGCCCTTCTCATGCACCGCATCGCCGTGGCGGGGCTCCTTCAACTGATTGTTGGCCGCGCCCGCAATCACCTTGGCCTTGATCTGCGGCAGCGTCTGGTCGTTAATCGTTGCACCAAGCGCGCATGGCGCGTAAATATCGCAGGCCACGCCGACGATATCAGTCGGATCGACCGCTTTGGCGCCGTAAGCATCCACAGCTCGCTTAACCGCCTCTTTATTAATGTCGGTGACGATAAGTCGGGCGCCTTCCTCCTGGAGATACCCGCATAACGCAAAGGCGACATGGCCGACGCCCTGAACGGCAATCGTCTTGCCTGCCAGCGAATCCGTACCGAACGCCTCTTTTGCCGCCGCCTTCATGCCCCGGTATACGCCGAAAGCCGTAACCGGCGAAGGATTCCCCGAAGAGCCGTAGGATTTGGAAATCCCCGTGACATAGTCGGTCTCCTGATGGATGATGTCCATATCATCTTCGGTTGTCCCAACATCCTCGGCTGTGATATAGCGGCCGTTCAGCCCTTGTATGTATCTGCCGAAGGCGCGGAACATCGCTTCGTTCTTGTCTTTTTTCGGATCGCCGATGATTACGGTCTTGCCTCCGCCCAGATTGAGTCCGGACACGGCGTTCTTATAGGTCATGCCTTTTGCCAGACGAAGCGCATCGACGATAGCCTCCTCCTCGGAAGCATACGTCCACATGCGGGTGCCGCCCAGGGCAGGCCCAAGCGTGGTGTCGTGAATCGCAATGATCGCCTTCAGGCCGGATGCCTTGTCCTGGCAAAACAGCAATTGCTCGTAATCGTCCCGTTCCAGTGCCGAAAATAACTCCATGTTCTCCATTTCTCCTGTCCGTTGTATGGTAATTCTAAAATCTTAATGTCAATTCGCTTATTCACTCCCAGTATTGATCGGGACGGTATTCAATTTCCGACTGGGCGGTTACGGCCAGACAACCGGAAGCTTCATCGTATTCAACCGGGTTATCGCCGACGTAATACCAATGCTTGACAACAGGCCCGCCCTCCGGCTCCTCGAACCGGAACACATTCAGCTCCGCCTTGAGCGCCAAGACCTCGCTTCCCTTGTCCCCCGGAACGCCGCAAATGGTAAGCCGGATCAGCCCGCCATCCCGGCCGAAGGTATAGGTTAATCCATCCGTGCTGCTCAGCAGCGTACGCCCGCTCACGGCATGCTTGACCAATACTCTTTCCCTCTGTTTCATCTGTAAAGACCTCCTCCTTAGGGCTGCGCAGTTTATGGAAGATCAATCAGCATCACAAAGGCGGGCTCGGACGCCGCAAGCTGAACCGCGCTCTCTTCTTCAATCCGCGCCGAATCCCCTGAACTTAGCTTACTGCCGCCGACCTCAACACTTCCTTCAATAATATATATGAAAATACGTCGCCCCGGCTTCTGATCGAACCGAATGTCCTGCCCGCCGCGCAGCTGCCCCAGATAAATCGTCATATCCTGCCCAATATCGACGATTTCGTCAGACCCTTTGGCGGAAACTACCGGCAGCAGGGCTCCTTCAAGCTTCTCCGGCAAGTATTTTCCCGCCTTGTACGAAGGTTGTAAGCCGCGAACCTCCGGCATGAACCAGAGCTGAAGCAGCCGCACCGGCTCATCCTTCGATGGATTATGCTCGGTATGGATGACTCCGGTGCCGGCCGACATCCGCTGGATGCCCCCAAAAGAGCTTTCCGCGACATTTCCCAGATTATCTTCATGACGAAGCCTGCCCGAGAGGATGATCGAGACAATCTCCATGTCGCTGTGCGGATGGGCCCCAAAACCTCTTCCCGGAGCGATGATGTCGTCGTTGAATACACGCATGGGACCAAATGCCGTATTGTCCGGATCATAATAATCACCGAACGAGAAAAGATGGCTTCCCTCCAGCCAACCGTGGTCAAAGCGGTGAGCCGATTCGGCCGTATACACCTTTATCATGGCTTCTCCTCCTGGTATAAGCTTATCGTCGGTTAACGTTTCCGAAGCGGCTTGCTGCCGCCTCTACCCAAGATTGTAGCAGAAGTCGGCGCTTCTCTCCAAGCTCGAAAGAACAGGCGCATGGACGCGGCGACCCCCCGCCGGGTTCGGCGGGGGTTCGTATTAACCGATGCCTTCAGGAAGAAAGGCTCGGGGATTGTTAATGATACTTCATGATATTAAGCTTGGCCCTTGAAGCCGTTGTAAGAAACGACATCCTCAAGCGGCAGGCGCGAGGTCTGGCGGCCCGGTACAGCGGCATGGCCTACGGCAATCAGCATGACAGTCGCATAACGCTCTGGAATCTGGAACATCTCGCGGAATTTATCGGGATTATAGCCGCCCATCGCAACCGTGTCATAGCCTTTCGCCTTGGCGGCGAGCATCAGCTGCATGGACACCAGACCACCGTCCACCAGCGCGATCTCCTTCTGCTTCTCCCGGCTCAAGTTGGAGTATGTGTTGTGGCTGTGCTCCACCATCATATCCCGCACTTCCGGCGTCGCATAGCCTGCTTCTACCGCCGAGTCCCAAATCTTATTCACGTTACGGTAGGCCTCCAGGTCGCCGAGTACGGCAATAATGGCGGACGATTCCACAACCTGCTGCTGGTTGTGCGCAATTGGCAGCAGCTGTTCCTTAAGCGCCTGATCCGTAATGACGATAAAACGCCAAGGCTGAAGATTGGAAGAAGAAGGCGCCAGAATCGCTTCATTTAACAGGTCATTGATTTCTTCGTTGGACATTTTCCGGGAAGAATCATACTTTCTCACCGAATGGCGTTCGCGCAGGACTTGGCTGAAAGCCGGATTAGCATTAACTTGTGTCTCCATAGCAGGTTAACCTCCCAAAAAATATTCCCGCCGGCCGGGCCGCGCGGCGGATGTTCCTATCCTCGTTTCTTTCTGTGTGTATAACAGCACAGTTAAAACCAAAAAAGATTCACCTTCCAGTAACTCGCCGCCGATATAACTGTTGTTTAATAAGCACAGTATAAAACAATAAAAAGCGATATGTCAATATCCCGCTTTTCGAACGACGTCCGCAACCGTATATTTCTTCAGCACCTCGGTGACACTGCGGTCGACCTCTTCCAGAATGCCGCAGAATGCCGTCTTCATCTGCGTGCCAAAATCATTCACGCACATCGTGCCGCTGACCGCTTGATGCCGGGCTTCCCCTACCTCCAGTGCGCTGTACACCTCGGCCAGCGTCAGCTGATCGGGCGCCTTGTTCAGCATATATCCGCCGTCCCGCCCTTCGCGGGTAACCAGGATGGATTCCTTCGCCAGCTTGGCGAGAATGCGGCGCAGCAGTGTCGGCTCAGATGACATCAGCTTGGCAATCTCGCAGCTTGGACAGGTTCCTCCGTCCTTGGCAATCACCACAAGCGCCTGAAGGGCCAGGCCGAACGATTTGTACTGCAGGGTGCCTATATTGCGTTTTGCCATGAAAATCGCCTCCTGACTTTAAGTCTTCTTAATTGTAACAATGGACAAACCATCAGGCAATGGATTTTCGCAGCACCTGCATAAGCCTCCGCAGCAAAAAGGGAATCCCGCGCCAGTTACGGCCCTCGGAATTCCCCGTTAATCAGCCCCGCAAAGCGGCGCTTGGCAGCTACAACTCAGTTGTTAAAATTTACAGCTTGGCCATCGTCTCGGTAAGCACCGGCACGATTTGCGACTTGCGGGAAACGACGCCTTTGAGCAGAGCCTTGTTGTCGTCCAGCTTCACATTATAAGCCTGCTCAACTGCTCCTGCCGCGGTGCCCAGAGCGACGCCGACGGAATCGCTGTTCAGGATGTCCGTTACGACGAACAGGAACAGATCGAGACCCTTCTCGTCGATAATGCTTTGCAGGGCAGTCTCAAGCTCGGCCTGGCGGGACAGCACGTCATTCGTATCCACCGCGTTGACCTGGGCGATGATCACTTTTTTGCCGCCCATGCTGAATTCCTTCGCGTCCAGATTAAGCAGCGTGTCGATGCTCTTGTCGCTGAGGTCCGCTCCGGCTTTCAGCATGCTCAGGCCATAGCTGTCCGCGTCCACACCGGCGATTTCCGCCAGCTCCTTGGCTGCAGCCACGTCCTCTTCCGTGCAGGTTGGGGATTTGAACAGCAGGGAGTCGGACACGATAGCGGACAGCATAAGTCCCGCAACAGGCTTCGAAATCTCCACTCCGTTCTCCTTGTAGAGCTTCTTCAAGATCGTTGCGGTACAGCCTACCGGCTCGGCGCGGTAATACAGCGGATGCGCCGTCTCAAAGTTGGCGATCCGGTGATGGTCGATAACTTCAACAACGCGCACCTGGTCGATGTCGCTCGCGCTTTGCTGGCGCTCGTTGTGGTCGACGAGAATTACCTGCTTCGCTTCGCCCGCTACATTCTCCACAAGACGCGGAGCTTCCACGCCGAAATGGTCCAGCGCATATTGCGTTTCGGAGCCGACTGCTCCAAGGCGGACAGCTTCAACGTCCCAGCCCAGCTCTTTTTTGAGCGCGGCATAGGCGATGGCGGAACAAATCGTATCGGTGTCGGGGTTTTTGTGCCCAAAGATCAATGTTTTTTCCATTTCTAAGCTCCTAACTTAGGTTTTTGTTCAATATAATATACCATACATTGATAGGAAGCCGCTAGAAGCGGGAGCGGAGTCCAAGATTACATTTATGGAGGTGTCCATGAAAAATGAAAAAAAGCATCCTGCCGCTTTTCGTTCTTATTCTAATGGTTGCACTGGCAACCGCTTGTTCCAAAGCCAACCCGCCGCAGCCTTCATCTGAGCAGCAGAAGGAATGGATACGAAAAGACTTTATTACTGAGAAGGTAAGCTATTATACCCGCCAAAACTTTAGATTTGTGGAGAAGCTGGCAGTTTCCAGTCAAAAAAACGGATACATCGTTGTCCTCACCTTTATTCCAGAGGTCGGGTCTGCGCCGGTCAAGCAGGATATTTACCGCTCCATGGCCGCTTATGCCTTTGGCATAAACTCTTTTTTCCGGAGATCAAAAGCTATGAATTTAACGTACTATGGGATGAACGGACCAAACAAAAGGCCATCCATACCGTCATCGACGAAGCCGGCGTCAACAATCTATCCAACCGCTATAATGAGTTAATGATCGAGAAGAACGGCGGCTTTGAACCCTCGTACCGGTCTCTTTTCACGGAAGTGACGGAGTCGGAAGCAGCCAGGAAATGGGCCCACTAAACACTGTATCTTACTATTGTCTTTCCTGCCTGCCGCTGACCAGGGCCGACCCGCTACTGGGCGCCCACAATGCTTAGTAGTTCGGACAGTGCCTTGATTTCATAGGTCGGAGTGATCCCGGGGTCTCCGGATTTCCCGCGCGGGTTGAACCAGCAGGTGTCGATCCCATACGAAATGCCGCCCTGGATGTCCGATGTCAAGGTATCGCCGACGATCAGTACGTTAGGCTTGTCTTCAGGCATAAGTCCCAGTTTAGCAAAAGCGTGATCGAAAATGCCCGGCTCCGGCTTCTGGCTTCCGACTTCCTCGGAAATGATGATATGCGCAAACGCATCCCGCAGCGGGGAGTCTTGGATGCGCGAATACTGAACTTCTTTAATGCCGTTCGTAATCACCGCAAGACGGCAGCCGGATAATTCTCTGCATATTTCCGCCGCCCCCGTAATCAGGAAGGTTCCTGTCCCCGCTCCCAGATGGAACAGGTATGCTGCGCTGAAGGACTCAGCGTCCAGCTCAAGCTCATGTGCGGCAAACAGCCGGGTAAATCGTTCCACGCGCAGCGCATCGGAGGAGATCAGCCCGAGCTCCAAATCCCTCCATAATCCCTTGTTGATTTCTTTGTATGTAGATCCGCAGTCTTCGAAGCCTCCCGGCATGCCAAACTGTTTAAAGGCTTCCCTCAGCGCATAGCTTTCCGACTGATCATAATCGAACAGCGTGTCATCAGCGTCGAACAGAATAACATTGTATTTCACTGGTACTATTACCCCCGATTATATGGAATGACCTCGCATTCCAGACTGTGTAGTTCTTAAGTTCAACTTCCCCTTTACGCATTCCTGCCGCGCGGCAAATTATACCGGAGAACCTTTTTTGAACGTTTCCAAGTGGAAACGAAATAGCCTGAGCTCCTGCAAATACAGGACTCAGGCTGCTCATTATTTAATAGCTGTCTGCTTGAAAGGGGGCTCCGCTTGAACGCCTCCTTAGGAGTAAGGATATCGGCTTCGCACACAAATTCATTCCAGGCCAGACCGGACGACCTCATTCAGCCTGCGGTAAATCCCGATGATTTCATCCATCGGCATCCGCACCAGGCCGCTTGAGGACGGCGCGACAAATTCACGTACGCCATCCACCACCGGCTCCAGCTCCTCCTGAAAGCCCCAGTCCGCCTTCGTTCTGCGGCTGAATTCCGTGTACACACCCTTGCCGACGAAGCAGGCGATGTGCGGCCGGTACTTCGCAAGCTTGGCACGCAGCAGCTCGCGCCCCTCCTTGTACTCCTCCCGGGTGATATCCTCCGCTCCCCTTGTAGGACGGGCGACGATATTGGTGAAGCCGTAGCCCAGCTTCAGCAATTCGCCATCCTCGGAAGCGTCGTACAGCCGCGGCGTAAGTCCACTTCCGTGCAGTATTCTCCAGAAATTATTACGCGGATTGGCATAATGGTGGCCGACTTTTCCCGAGCGCAGGCTCGGGTTAAAGCCGATAAATACAATGTGCAGGCCGAAATCGAGATGATCCTTTACCGGGTTCATGGCCGTCGCCTCCGTTCAAGTCATAGTTGTGCATTCATGCTTCATAGTTCCCCGGCGGCTCAGGGAAGCAGCGCTTTTAACTCAGGCGTCATTTCTGACGCGTCAATCCGGAAATACTCACCGTTCCCGTTCTTGTATTTCAGGAATGCGACGTACGTTCCCTCATCTGGCGCATAATTCCGCCGTATCTCCAAAATATCGTTAATGCGCGCCTTGTCTTTAATAATGACAGAGCGGTCCTGCTCTTGTGCAAACTTAAGATGCGCGGCCGGGTCAAACAAATGGCCGTTCGGAAGGATTTCGTCCCTGCTCTGCGCAGCCAGCTCAGCTGTCAGTACATCGTCCGCCTTAACCTTAACACGGTCCGCATAGCCTTTTCGCTCCAGCCACGCCCCCAATTCATGGTAAGACGGTTTCCAGTCATAGTTCATGAATGAATAAGAGCGGCCTATCGACTCTTCCGGGATGATTTGAATAGAGGCCAGCGGCACCGTGTCGTCTGTCTGATCTTTAAAGGACAAGTTCAGGATTTCCTTCTTCAACAGCGCCTTGAACTCATTAATCTCAGCTGGATCTGAAATAACGGCCTCCCTGATACTGGAGTTCAATTGAATACTGGCCAGCGGCTTGTCAAGCTGCGGGAGGACGTATTCAGCCCGTTTGAATCCTTCAGATTCCATGACGGCTTTCAGTTCAGGCTCGAAACCTGCCAGCGGCATAAGATACTGTCTGGTCATCGTACGTCCGTTGTTTAGCTTATAGGCAATGGTATAGAGACGCGTTTTCTGCGAATACTTATACCGGTTCTCCCCGTCGCCCGGCCGGACCTGCACAAGCGTTTCATGCAGCTTGCGGACGGCCAATGCATAAGCCGGGTCGGATGAGAACGGGTCCACTCCCCGGAAAGGACTGGAGAACGCATCGGGCTCAGTGGAACTTGCAGCTGCGTTTTGCGGATTCACATAACCCCAGTAGTAATTGTCTCCAGCGTATACCCCTGCAATTTTGTCCGCAGCCGGTACTCTCGTTTCATAGCCGGTAACGGGCGACACGGGAAGGTACAGCAGAAGCCCGAGAACCAACGCGTACCCCGCAAACCGGGCGGGCAGCTTCCGGTTCAGGATATACCACGATTTACGGATCACCATTTCCGATATGGTGTAACCGATGACGGCTCCTAGAGCATAGCCCGCCAAGGCCCATCCTGTCTGACCAGAGCGCATACCCGCGAAATACGTGCCGGAGATCAGCATGGCGCACAGCATGAAGCCACCTTTAAACAGCGGATTGAAGTACGTAAAGGCCAACGCCTGTCCGGCCGTTTCCGTCTGCCGCTTACGGTACAGCAGATACGACAGCAGAATGAACACGACGGTCAGAACCGCGTATATGCCCAGTTCACTCCAAGTGAAAGGCGAGCCGTTCACGTTCACCATATGAAGAATGGGCGACCAATTGTCTATATGTCTAAAGCCGCTCTGGTCCGGAAAACCGTATAGGTAAGTGCGCAAATGGGACAACGCCAATTGGGACAGCACTGCGGGCAGCAGCAGCAGAATGTATACGATAATACCGTGCAGCACTGTCAGACCAATGCAAATCCCGACAAATGCGGTTACAGCGAACAGGAACAGCGTCAAAATACTGACTGCCGCACCCCAGGCCCATACATCCGCTCCGCTGTATAGGAACCTGTTCCCGTCCCAGGTCCGCACCAGTCCGGCAGCAAGCGCTGTAAGCCATACCGGAACTAGCAAAAGAACAAAGCCGCTGAACAATTGGGCCGTCAGCAAATGTCTGCGGCGCAGCGGAAGGCTGTGCATCGCGTCCGCCGCCCCCTTATGCTGAAGAAAGTGGAACAGCAGCAATCCAGCCGCCACGGGCATCGTGAGCGTGAATACCATGGTCAGGTCACCGCTGGCCCTGAACAGGTTATCCACCGGTTGCGGCGGTGTATCGGGATTCCCGCCCAAAAACATTTGCAGCGGCAGCCCGAACAGCAGACCGAGCAAGTAAATGATGGCAATCCATGAGTGCTGCCTGAGATTTTGCCGGATCATTCCGCGGTTAAAGAAGAATCGGCGCGATGTCATAGCCTGCCCCCTCCATTTCATAAATAAAGATTTCCTCCAGGGTCAGCGGCAGCAGATCCAGCACATACGGCTCGTATACGCGGAAGTATTCCTCGATCCGATTGCGGTCCCCTTTGATAATATAAAGGAAGACACTGCCTCTTTGTTCACGGTGAAGCACCGGCAGCTTGGCCATCAGCGCGTGTTCATGACGCTCGTCCCGGAAAGCGACCTGCACTTTATGCGTGTCGGATTTCAGCTCGTCAAGCTCCTTATCGATCAGTAGGGCTCCGCCGTGCATAATGCCGATATGGTCGCAGAGGTCTTCGATCTCCCGCAAATTATGCGAGGAAATAACAACGGTAATGCCGCGCTCGGCAACCTCCTGGAATAGCACATTTTTAACCAGCCGCCGCATCACCGGATCAAGCCCGTCAAGTGGTTCATCCATAATGAGCACATCCGGCATACAGCTGAGCGCCAGCCAAAAAGCCGCCTGCTGCCGCATTCCCTTGGACAGACGGTTCAGCTTGCGCCTTGGATTCAACGGAAACAGCTCGCCCAGTTCCTTGAAGCGCTCCTCGCTCCAGCCCGGATAGACGGATTTATAGAAATCGGCCATCTGTACAATGGAAGCCTGCGGGAAGAAATAAGGAAAATCTGGCATAAACACGACCCGTCCCTTGGTGTCCGGGTTCTCGAACACCGGTTTGCCGTCTATCCGAACCTCCCCCGACTCCGGCTCATATATCCCCGCAATCGTCTTAAGCAGTGTTGTCTTGCCCGCTCCATTCGAGCCGAGCAGCCCGAATATATTCCCTTTATGTATCGTTAGAGAAAGCCCGTTAACCGCCTTCCGGTCCTGAAAAATCTTACTGACCTCCCGTATCTCGATCATGTCTGATCCCCCTCCCCTTTTTTCTCCAAAGCCAGCTTGAACAGCTCGCCAATTTCCGCTGCCGTAAAGCCAAGGTACACCGCTTCCGCCATCAGCCGCAGCAGCTCCTCGCGCACTTCCGCCCTTTTGGCCGCATTCATTCCCTGCTGCGCCGGGGAGACGAAGCTCCCTTTTCCCGCCCGGGAATAAATATAGCCTTCCCGCTCCAGCTCCCGGTAAGCCTTCTGAATCGTATTGGGATTCACGGTAAGCTGCGCCGACAAAGTCCGCACAGAGGGCAACTGCTCGTCAGGCTGCAAAATACTGTACAAAATCATCTCCTTGATCTTATCCGTCAGCTGTTCATAAATCGGCTTGCGGCTGCGAACATCCAGCTCGAACACATGCGATTCCCCCTTCGCCCGCTTCCGGGCTCATGACCTTCCTGGCAGATCAGGTGTATTAACTGTACTATTATTAATAATACAGTCATCCAGAATTGTCAATACAGTCCATCCAAAATGAATAAGCCGCTCCCGCTAGGAGATTTCTCCTCACAACGGGAACGGCAGAATCAGCTGAGCAAAGGGGATGCCCACCTATATTTTGAGCAGATGCCCTTGTAAAATGGGAGCCCGCATTAGGTCACCGCGCATCATGCCAGAAGTTCAGCGGCTTAAGATCGGATGTGATGATTTCGTATTGATACCCTTTCTTGTGGAGATAATTCAAAATGCGGGGCAGCACCTGGAGCGTCGCTTTCTGGTCATGCATCAGAATGACGGGACTGACGCCGCACTTGTCCAATTTGTTTACCTGGGTGACTACATTGTTATAGATCGAATCGCTGGCGGTCTTATATTTCCAGTCCAAGGAATCGACGTTCCAGTCCCAAAGATGGTATCCGCTGCCAAGCACTTTATCTCTAAAAGCTTTCGTAAAGTACGGCTTGCTTCCATACGGCGGGCGGATCAGCTTGGTGGTGCGTCCGGAGACTGCTTCAAGATCGGCGTTGTCCTGGTTCATTTCCTTCAGCGCAGCAGCCGGAGACGCGTAAAATTTATTCTTCACATGGGTTATGCCATGCAGGCCAAGGCCATGCTCCGATTTGACCATGCGCTTCACCTGGCTAGGGTAACGCTCGATGTTCGGTCCCAGCATGAAAAAAGTCGCCTTCGCTCCGTGCTTGTCCAGTATATCCAGCAGTTGTCCGGTTGTCGCCGACGGTCCATCGTCGAAGGTCAAATAGACGACCTTCCCGGATACGCCCGCTTTGGGCGGATTCGGGGTCGGCTTGGAAGGTTCTGGCTTAGCCGGAGACGGACTTGGCGCAGGCAAGGGCGGCTTCACCGGTTTCAGCTTCTCCTTGAACTTCTCGGCAAACGCGCCGTCATCCAGCGTCTGACTGCCGTCCGTAATCCGCAGCAAATGCCGTTCCGGCTTATAGGACACGGAATAGCCCAGCAGCGAGGCAATTTTTAGTGGCACCATCAATTTGCCGCCGCGCTTAAAGACGGTTAGGCTTATTTCCGTCCCGTCTCCCGCGATTCCCTTTCCTTTCTTCAAAATTCTAATCCTTCCTTTGTCACCCCAAAGCATCAAATCCTCCGGTGTTCCCCCAAGGCTGAGCTTCAATTCGTCCGCAAGCTCTCGCACCGGCACATAAAAGGTGTACCCCACGGACACAGCGCGGATACCCGTAACACTGTCATTAATCCCTAATTTCATTTCTCCGCTTTCCTCGGCGTGGCCAGCCGGTACTGCGCCTATTGCAAGGAAGCATACAATAACGCATAGCAAAATTTTTTTGATTGACAAGGCCCCAAGTCTCCTATCTATTTAGCTTCTCTCTCTCAACTTATAGGATAGCACAAATAGAAAGGGGCGAATTTGAAAGAATGTTACCAGCAGGCAAAAATGTTGTAACTTTGCGGGGAAAATGCAGTGCGGCAGGCGATTATATTTGTGACAAAGTTAGCAACAATAGTGAAACTATGAACAAAATTTGAACGTTATAGAATATCCCAAAAACTGCGTAGTTACAGTGATTTATATCATATCTTACGTCTTTTTGTAACAATTTTTACACAGAAAATTAAATAAATCGCCATTATATAGGATTTATATGGATATAGGACTATATTGTGTATTTTGCATTCCCTTTAAGGAATTTTTAATATAGATAGAGGTTAATGTATTCCGGTTAATGAAACCAGTATTAAAGGAAAGGAGTTTATCATGAACAAAAAAGGGCCATTATACGCAATATTTTTCAGCCTTTTCCTGCTGCTGCCCGGATGTAGTTCGCTTACCGTTCTGAATCCGCAGGGTCCGGCGGCAAAAACGCTGTCCGACACGATCATCCTGTCGATTCTGGTGATGCTCGGCGTCCTGGCCGTGGTCTACATTCTCTACACTATCATGTTGGTGAAGTATCGCGCAAAAAAAAGCAACGAAGGGTATATTCCTCCGCATGAAGAAGGAAATATATGGCTGGAAGCAACCTGGATCGCTATTCCGATCATCATCGTCGCCTTCCTGTCGGTAGTAACCGTCAAAACGACGCACGCGGTAGAGAACGTTCCGGCAGACTACAAGGATCAGAAGCCGCTGGTCATTTACGCATCGTCCTCCAACTGGAAGTGGCATTTCAGCTATCCCGAGGAAGGCATTGAAACGGTAAACTACGTGAACTTCCCCGTGAATCGCCCGGTTGAATTCAGACTGTACTCTTTCGGACCGATTTCCAGCTTCTGGATTCCACAGCTCGCCGGACAGAAGTACGCGATGAGCGATATGACCACATATCTGAATCTGGTTGCGAACACCCAGGGCGATTTTCTCGGAAGAAATACGAACTTCAGCGGTAAGGGCTATGCTCAAATGGAGTTCACAGCAACCTCGATGAGCAGCGACGACTATGACAAATGGGTAAAAGACGTTAAGAGTACCGCTTCTCAGCTTACGGAAGACAAGTTCAAATCGCTGCTGGCTACGGCCCATGTAGGACGCGAAACGTTCTCGTCCACACATCTGACCTTCAGTCCTCCTCCGGCAGAACACAGCGAGCATATGGATATGGATCACAGCAATATGGATCACAGCAATATGGAAATGAGTACTGATGAACATACGCACCAGAGCAACTAATTCCAGACTTACTTGAACAACTTGAAAGGAGTCCTCCCAATGAATTTTGATTTGGAAAAATTCAAGGTTCATGGCGAACCCCTGATCTACGGGGCCATGATCAGCATTGCCCTCGTCTCGATCGGGATTGTCGTGGGTTTAACCGTGTTTAGAAAATGGGGATGGCTGTGGCGGGAATGGCTAACCACCGTGGATCACAAGCGGATCGGCGTCATGTACATTCTGGCCGCCCTGCTCATGCTCTTCCGCGGAGGCATCGACGCATTGATGATGCGTCTGCAAACCGCCGCACCGGATATGAAATTTCTCGATGCGCAGCATTACAATGAGGTCTTTACGACCCATGGTCTTATTATGATTCTGTTCATGGCTATGCCCTTTATTATCGGTCTGATGAACGTCGTTGTGCCGCTGCAAATCGGCGCGCGCGACGTCGCCTTCCCGCGCCTTAACGCGGTCAGCTTCTGGCTCTTCTTCTTCGGAGCCATGCTGCTCAATATTTCGTTCGTCATCGGCGGGTCGCCGGATGCCGGCTGGTCCGCCTACTTCCCCCTGGCGAGTCTGGAGTTCAGCCCGACCGTCGGGAATAACTACTACTCGCTGGCGCTGCAGATTTCCGGTATCGGCACGCTGATGACAGGCGTCAACTTTATCGTAACGATTCTGAAGATGCGCGCTCCGGGCATGAAGCTGATGCGCATGCCGATGTTCACCTGGTCCGTACTGATTACGAACGTTATTATCGTCTTCGCCTTCCCGGTTCTGACGGTGGCCCTGGCGCTGATGATGTTCGACCGCCTGTTCGGCTCCCAGTTCTTTACGATGGCCAATGGAGGCATGGATATGCTCTGGGCCAACCTGTTCTGGGTATGGGGCCATCCGGAGGTATATATCGTTATTTTGCCGGCCTTCGGTATTTACAGTGAGATTATCGCGACCTTTTCCAAGAAAAATTTGTACGGCTACACCTCTATGGTCGCCAGTATGCTGATTATCTCCCTGCTGTCCTTTATCGTCTGGGCGCATCACTTCTACACGATGGGTCAAGGCGTATTGGTCAACGGCTTCTTCTCGATTACGACGATGGCGATTGCCGTGCCGACCGGGGTCAAGATATTCAACTGGCTGTTCACCCTGCGAAAAGGCCGGATCAGCTTCACAACGCCGATGCTGTACTCTTTGGCCTTCATTCCGATCTTCACGATCGGTGGCGTTACCGGCGTTATGCTGGCCATGGCCAGTGCGGACTATATGTACCATAATACGATGTTCCTTGTTGCGCATTTCCACTACGTTCTCATTCCAGGCGCCGTGTTCGCCGTTATCGCAGGCTTCCACTACTGGTTCCCTAAAGTGTTCGGCTTCCGCCTGAATGAACGTATCGGAAAGCACGCCTTCTGGTGGATTATTATTTCCTTTAACGTAGCTTTCTTCCCGCTGTTCATTCTCGGCCTCAAAGGCATGACCCGCCGGATGTACACCTATTCCGCCGAGACGGGCTTCGGTCCGCTTAATATGATCTCGTTCGCCGGGGCGCTCGGACTTGCAATCGGCTTTGTCATTCTGGTGTATAACATTTATTGGAGTACACGCTATATGCCGCGCGACGAGAACGGCGATCCTTGGGATGCCCGCACGCTCGAATGGGCAACCCATAGCCCGATCCCGGAATACAACTTCGCGGTTGTTCCGAAGGTCAAATCGCGCGATCCTTTCTGGGCCATGAAGCACGACAAGCAGCCGCTGTTCGAAGAACCGATCACGAAGATTCATATGCCGAGCAATACGGGCAAGCCGTTTGTCCTTGGCGTCGTCTTCTTCTTCCTTGGATTCTTCCTGGTATTCAGCATGTGGATTCCGGCGATTGTTGCCGGCGTCGGCGTTCTGATTGTGCTGGCGGCGATGTCCTTCGAGCGCGACCACGGCTTCTACATTCCGGCTGATAAAGTCATCAAGACAGAAAAGAAACTGGGGGGTGGAACGGTATGAAAGTAGATACCTCCAAACCGCTTGAGTATGGCACACACGAGAACAGCAACCGCATCTTCGGCTTCTGGGTCTTCCTGGGAGCGGAAATTGCGCTGTTTGCTACACTGTTTACCGTATTCTTCGTTCTGGTGAACCGTTTTGCGGACGGTCCCAGCGGAAGCGAGTTGTTCGAGATCGGCCCGGTGCTGATTGAGACGTTCCTGCTGCTCACCAGTTCCTTTACGATCGGCCTGGCCGTTCACGCCATGCGCCATCAATATAAGAGAGCCATGCTTGTCTTCTTCGGCATTACGCTGCTGATGGGCCTTGGCTTCCTTGGCATCGAAATTACGGAGTTCGTGACTTACGTGCACGAGGGAGCGACGCTTCAAACGAGCGCGTTCCTGTCCAGTCTGTTCGTACTGCTCGGCACCCACGGCGCCCACGTTACCTTCGGTTTCCTGTGGGGCGCGGCGATTATGATCCAGCTCATGCGGGAAGGCATCAACCCGGCCACGGCCAATAAATCATTCATCTTCTCGCTGTACTGGCACTTCCTGGACGTTGTCTGGATTTTCATCTTCAGCTTCGTCTATCTGAAAGGACTGATGTGACATGATGAAGCAGCTGTTTCCCATTCGCCATGTAATAGGCTATATTGCCTCCTTGGTCCTTTCCGCCGCGGCGCTGGCTGTCATTTACGGCGACTTCTCCCATGCCGCGAACGTAGCCATCCTGGTTGTTACCGCTCTGATTCAGGCTTCCCTGCAGCTGTTCCTGTTCATGCACATCGGGGAATCGGCCGATACGAAAAAAGAGCTGTACATCAACATCGCCTATGCGCTGTTCGTCGGTCTTGTCACCATCTTCGGCACACTCTTCATCTTTGTGTGGGGCTGGTACAGTTAGTTAATTTCCGTTTTTCTCTCAAAGCGTCTTGGCCGCGGCCAGGGCGCTTTTGTTTTTTGGCCGCACAAAAGGCGGCGACCCGGCCCATACGGGACCTGATCGCCGCCTCTTATATTTAGCCCGTAAACAGCGGACTTACAGCTTGAACCCGGCAAGATTCTTCTGCAGTTCCTCCGCGAGCGAAGACAGATAACGGGCTGAGCTCGACATCTCCTCCATCGCCGACATCTGTTCCTGGGTTGACGCGCTGACATCCTCGATACCCGCGCCGCCCTTTTGCGAGATTTCGTTCACCATTTCCATAACGGCGACCAAATCTCCGCATTCTTCGGAAACATGTCCTACAACTTTATTAATGCTTTCCGTCTGGCGGATGGCATCCTGGATGGAAACTACGATTTGGGAGAATGCCTCGGAAATTTCGGCGGTGCCAGCCACACCCTCTGTCGCAAGCTGCGCCCCTTGAGCCATCGACTCTACGGCTTCTCCAGTCTGCTGCTGGATTTGCGTTATAATACCGGTAATATGATCCGAGCTCTTGGCTGTCTCCTCGGACAGCTTCCGAATCTCTCCCGCTACGACGGCAAATCCTCGTCCGACCTCGCCTGCCCTGGCAGCTTCAATGGAGGCATTGAGGGAGAGCAGGTTCGTCTGCCCCGCAATTCCGTTAATGGTCGTAATGATGTCGCTGATTTCCCCGGACAGCTTGGCCAATGATGCAATAATCCGCTGCGTTTCGGTTACGTTTGAGTTGATCTGCGTCATTTGCTCCGTAATGCTGTTGACCTTTTCCGCCCCGTGATCGGCAGAGTCCGCCGCCTTCGCCATCAGAACCGACATCTGCTCACTCCCGCTCTCCACCGACGTGATATCCTGCGACATCGCCTGAATGGAAGCATTCGTCTCGGCTATGCTGTACACCTGCGTTTCAAACCCTGTCGCCAGCTCCGAAGCGGTGGAAGCAATCATATTGGAAGCCAGCGAGGTCTGCTCGGCACTGGCGGTCATCTGCTCGGAAGAAGCCGACAAAGTCTCCGCACTCTCCGACACGCTCAGCATCATACGGCGCAGGCTCGCCACCATACCGTTAAATGAGCTGCTGATTTGACCGATTTCGTCCTTGGAGCTATACGCAGCCGTAACCGTCAAGTCTCCCTGCTCTGCCTGCTCCATGGTCTTCCCCAGTTCGGCCAAAGGCTTCGTAATCATGCGGACGATAAAGTAGGCTCCTGCCTGGGTGAGGAGGGTAAAGACAATAATCAGCACAATATTCAGGTTCCGTGTACTCTCAGCTTGTGCCATTGCTTCCGCATACTGCTTCTCGGCATCCTGTTGAAGAAGACTGCCCGCATTGCCGAGCAGATTTACCATTTTGCTGCGCAGAGTGCTGAAATTCCCGGAAAAAAGGGCATAAGCCTCCGCATTGCGGTTAGCCTTGGCCAGCGTAATAATCCGATCTCTTTGACTCCGGTATTCCGGAAGCAGTGATTCGTATTCATTGAGCTTGTTTAAGGTTTCGGCCGAACCAAAAGGAACTTGAAGCAACTTCTTCGTTAAGGCATCGTTATTCGCTCTCTTCAATTCGATATCCTTGGCAAGACTCGCATTTCTTGCCACGTCTTCCGTCATCAAAAGCTCCAGCACATCAGTTTCAATCATACCGTTGTTGATCCGGATTTGGGCGGACCACATAACGGGCAGCAGGTTCTTCTCATACATCACTTTAGAACGGTCCGCCAGCTGCTGGCCGGTAACGATCCCTATTGCTCCCACACTGATCATCGCAAACAGGGCAATAAGCATAATAAGTCCCATTTTATACTTCAATTTCAAATTTCTCATTCCAATCCTCGCTCTCCGGGTGACTTTTTACACATACAATTCTTTATCGGCAAACTTCTATGTAAAATAAATAACTATATGAAAATCGACAGCAATTTTTGACAAAAAAAGCCGCGCGGATGAATGATCCGCCGGCTTGTCATGGGCATGTTAGCATTTCTCTAACGCAGCAGTCCGTATTTTTTGCGAAAACGTTCGAGTACCTTAATCCAGCCTCCCGCTAAAATGGACAGAAAGACGACATTGGACAGCGCATGCGCCAAATCGAAATAGAAGCTGGAAGCATATACGGTCGCAACGAGCCCAAGGCTGAAAGCGTCAGGCAGGCCGATCAGATACCAAATATTCATAATCCACCCAAATAAAAATCCCCATACAAATCCGAACAGCAGCAGCCCGGGTCTTGTTCGCATCCAGCGTGTGTTCCGCAGCCAGCCGGCGGTAAGCCCGGCCATCCCCCAGGCGAACATCTGCCACGGCGTCCACGGCCCCTGGCCGAAATACAGATTCGAGACAAGGGCGGCCACCGCCCCGATCAAAAAGCCCGCTTCCGCCCCGAATACGTACGCCGACAGAATCACAATGGCTGATACCGGTTTAACGCTGGGCAGGGCCGCGAACGGAATGCGGCTGACGGCGGCAATCGCGGCAAGAACGGCAAGCAGCACCAGGTCACGTGGCTCCAGCTTACGGCGTTCCAGCCTTAGGAACATTGGAAGCAGCGCGGCGCAGAGCAGCACCAGGCTCAGCAGCAGATAGTGGCGGTCCTTAAGCGCGGAGGACAGCGCGAGCGCGCCTACAAACAGGCCAAGCGCAATCAGGACCGGGAAACGAATTCGTGCCACTGTGACATCACATCCTCAATGGTTAATGCTTGCGGCAGCCGGTCGCGGACCATCCGGTTAACGGCTGTCGTATAGAAATAATTCGCGCCGAAAAAAGCCTCCGGCGGCCCTTCCGCCGCCATGCTTCCGTCAAAAAGCATAGCGCAGCGGGAAGCGTACCGCGCCGCAAATTCGACGTCATGCGTAACGAACGTTACGCTTGTTCCGGAATCGGCCAGCGCTCTCAGCAGCTCCGCCAGATGCTCCTTGGCGGCGGGATCTAGCCCTTTGGTCGGCTCATCCAGCAGCAGAATATCCGGCCGCAGCAGCAGCACCATGGCCAGCGCCGCCTTCTGCTGCTCGCCGCCGCTGATGTCATGCGGATGGCTCCCGAGCACACCTCCAAGTCCGAAGGCGTCCACCAGCGAGGCAATCTCCCGCTCGCCCTCCGAAACGGACAATCCGGCGTACTTCGCCATTTGCCGCAGTTCTTCCGACACCGTGTCATGGCTGAAATACAGCAGCGGATTTTGCGCCAGGTAGCCTGCGCTAACGCCTTTCGGCAGCGCCGCCCGCCCCCGCTGTGGCTTAAGCAGCCCGGCCAACAGTTGAAGCAGCGTAGACTTGCCCGCGCCGTTACCGCCAAGGATAGCGGTAAGCTCCCCCCGGTGCAGCGAGAAATCCAGCTTCTTCAATATTTCCGGCCCGTCCTTCTCATATCGGAAGGTTACCTCCCGGCATTCCAGCAGGGTCTCGCCGTCGCGGGAAGACTGGGCCTTCCGCGCGAAAGTGCCGGAACCGGACCGGCGGGATGAAGTTCCAATGCTCTTGTTCTCCCCGGGCCTTACTCCTTTAGGCATGTTGCCTATGCTGCTCCCGCCTAGCCGGTCCAGCCGGTCCATATCTATCCCAGTTGGACCGGCCGCATTCGTTGCTTGGCGGTCAATGCCCGAGGCGGGCCTCGCCGCAGAGACCGGGAGCGCTGCAGAGACCGGCAACGCCGACTTCCCTTCACCGGCAGCCGACTCCAGCCAGCGTTTGCCCTCCCGTACGGTTAGCGGAATCGTATCCGGCCGTACATTGGCCGGCCCGGAAGACAGCGCTAGGTACAGGCGCGAAGCGGCTGGCAGATAGGCGTGATACCCTTCACCGAGCCCTCTCCCTGCTGCCTGCACAATTTCGCGGGGACTGCCGTCCGCCGCAAGCCTGCCGTTCTCCATCAGCAGCACACGGTCCGCCAGCGGCAGCGCTTCTTCCAGACGGTGCTCGCTTAAAATAACCGTCATCGCCAGCTCCTCGTTCAAGCGGCGCAGCAAGTATATGAACTCG
>NZ_ASSD01000026.1 GCF_000520715.1 Paenibacillus zanthoxyli JH29 | reverse complement strand
CATGCCGCTAACGCGGCGCCATCAGATGATGAAATAAAAGTTATTTCAGGATAGACTGTCGTTCATTATGACTAACGTTTTCCGTTAGAATAAACTGCGGAGAATATTAATTTACTTGGGTTCGTAGGCTTTGCTTGTTGTCCCCGTGTTTATTGCTATCGGGGGAAGCCGTGTTTCTTCTCACTCCACGCGATAACCAAAGCCACAAGCAGCAGAATCAATAGCACTCCTGGAAATGACTGTACACCCACAAGTTCTAGCAAAGTACCACCTACGATACCTCCACCAGCGATAGCCAGTTATTCCATACCGTGGTATTGATGGGCATTGCGCCAGCCGATCACGAACGGTGTTCAAAAAAATTAATATTATCGGTTGTAAAAAATGCTGCTTACACTCCTTATATATGAAGGCGATAAGGTCGCCAAGGCAATGACGCTAGGGAATAGCGTGCTGAGGTGATTCCCCCAGTATTGTTCTTCAAAAGAAAATTAATCAATAGGAGTGGAAAAAGTTATGGCATACACTTATTCTCAGGTAACAGCAAGCAACGGTGTGTTCCTTCAATCCATTAAAACATCACCTACCGAGGTTTACATGAAGGCCCTACCGGGCGGTTCGACAATTCCAGGTCAAAGTAGTGATGGAATCAACGGAAGTTTCTTTGATTTCCAAACAGGCGATCTATTAACCATTGCAGTAAATAATGATGTTCCGGTTGCCGGCACCAAGGATGAATATGGCAGTGGTTATACCAACGTTGGCTACGCTCGCGGTACATTAGTGTGGGATTCCCGTGAGCAACAATTCTCTGTACAAATTGTCAGTTCTGCAGCCAGCCTCAACGTCATTAGTCGCTATCAGTACTGGGCACAAGGCGGAATTAGTATGACGTTAGGTAATGATTCGACATGGGCTTCAATTGCAGATGCGCAGCATATGCCGAATCGTACTGGTACCGCTATGCGTGCGGGTCTTGTTTATAACAACACAAATAACATTTGGCTTGTAGTTACAAATACTTTGTGCACTGCAGCTCAGTTCCGAAGCGCTATCAAAGAAAAGGTCGGTTCTGGCACACTGGTAAACGGTATCTTTCTGGATGGGTCTGGCTCTGCTCAGCTAAAGGCTGGTACAAACGTTGCCAGGGGAGACAGACGACTAGTTTACTCTATGGTTGCTTTGCGGTAAATAAAAACGAGGTTGTCTCTAAAGAGACAACCTCGTTTTTTGCATTTTTTCTAAAAAAGTGTAAATTTAAAAGAGTGTTGTAAACTTTTTCTTCTTTTAATCGTCTATATAACAGAAAGGATGTGTTCTCACATGAATAAACTTACCCTAGGCATCGCTACTCTGTTACTCTCGACAACATTTCTTGCTGCATGTGGCAATCAAGAGCCAACCAATGCGAATAACCCAGCACCGACAACATCTAGTAATACGACTGAGTCTAACACTTCAGGAACAGACTCGACAACTGGGACGGATAACAATTCTACGCTATCCAGCAGCAATAACATCAAATGGGATGAAATTAAAGATCCACTTATTGATGAGGCCATGAAAGACAAGCTCAAAGCGTCAGTTGATGCAATCGTTAATAAGGATGTAGTCACGTTTCATAAGACACTTGGTCCCAATGTCGGTACCGTGCACGATTATCTCTTAGACAATCCAGTCAAATTCACAGATGTTGGTGAGGCGCATGAAGAAGATGGGCGTATATTAGTGCCTGTTAAGGGAGAAAATCAAAGCAGTGACGGGAATACCTCGGAAATGGGATATACATTTTATTTCGAAAAAGACAAAAGCGGTGAGTGGCAGATCGTATCTATTGACTAGAAGTTCTGCCTGACTAAGAAAAGACGCTAAAAGACGCTCTAATTAGAGCGTCTTTCTTTTTTCTCAATCGGTTTTTTGGAAGCTTCTGACGGGGATTTTTTTAACTCAACATGGAGGTTCTGAATAGCTAGTGTCAATTCCCTTACTGTTTTATCCAACTGCTTAAATTGTGATTCTATATTCTGCAAAACGTACTTCAGTAAGATAACGGATATTGCAACAGGGAATCCGACATTCGTGACCAAGTTGGTTATACTCTCTGGGTCCACTTTTTCTCTCATCTCCTTTTAACCTAAGGATTTTGGTTTCCTCTATAAGGAGAATTTCAACATTTTTTTACAACACAACCTGATAAAAGACCCTAAAAATGGTATAATAAATAGGAACAAATGTTTGTATTTTGGTTGTTAAAGTAGTCAAAATTACTCCTTATATATAGAGAGGCTAAACCATACAAGGAGGAGTTATTATGGCGCTGCTGGAGTATTACCGTACCGAGCTAAAACGAATGGCTTGGCGGATACATTATCATGTAAAGAAGGAGCAAAACGGCGAATTACTGTCTAACTTTGAGCCTATTTGGACTTATCCTGGTTTTAGCCAAGATACTGACAATAGAATTATAGTGGGGCAGCTCCTGAATTCGTTATCTTCAGAAATTGGTAAAGAAATCATCTACCAGTTATACATACTGGGCAAAAAAGAAAAGGACGTTGCATTTGAACTCCAAATGACCCAACAGGCGGTGAACCGATGGAAGAACAAGATGCTCAAAGAAATGAAGCAGAAGATAGAGAAATCGAACAGTTGATTGAACGAATTGTGGTATATCATGATGAACAAGCAATGCTTGCTTTCTTAGCTTTGTTTGAAGAGGATATGAATGTTTTATCAAAATACATGCGGATGTCAAAAGAAGATGCAATGCAAAGTTTAAAACTGGGGATGCTTGAGATGATTTTAAACAATCAGGTGATTAAAAAGAGAAAAAATAAAAGTAAATGAAGCCCGTACCCACGGCCTCGTCACTTTGCAGCCGGCGGCTGCTGCCGCCGCCCG
>NZ_ASSD01000025.1 GCF_000520715.1 Paenibacillus zanthoxyli JH29 | reverse complement strand
CCTGCGGCAGCTTCCGCTGGTCAATTCGGTATCGTCCAGGATTTCAGTGGACTGTCTGAAGCGGATGTGCCGATGCGGCGCAGTCCACAAAATATATCTGGACGGAATTAAAACCACGTCGCTCTTGGTAGCGACGCCTTCCATCGGTTCTGCTGCTGTTCAAAGAGAGAGAGGTCTTACCGGTAAGGGAATTAACATTGCTGTTCTCGACACTGGGGTCTTTCCGCACCCGGATCTGACCCGGCCCGCCAACCGGATTGTCGCCTTTAAAGACTTCATCAACCGCAGACAGCGGCCTTACGACGATAACGGCCACGGAACGCATGTCGCCGGAGATGCGGCGGGCAACGGCTGGTCAAGCAGCGGGAAATACAAAGGGCCTGCGCCGGAAGCGGGCATCGTGGGCGTCAAAGTATTGGACCGGAATGGCAGCGGGTACGACTCCACGATTATTAAGGGGATCGAGTGGTGCATCGCCCGCCGGAAGCGGCTGAAGCTGCGCATTCTATCCCTGTCGCTAGGCGGCCCAATAAATTCTTCATATAAGGATGATCCTCTCTGCCAAGCCGTAGAGCAGGCGGTCAAGGCCGGACTGACCGTCGTGATTGCGGCCGGAAACGGCGGGCCCGGGTACGGTACGATTGAGTCGCCCGGTAACAGCCCTTCGGCCATTACCGTCGGAGCGGTAAACGACCGCCGCACCCTCCCGCAAGCCGACGACCGCATAGCCTGGTTCTCCAGCCGGGGACCGGCGCGCTTCGGAGGGAACAAGCCGGACCTTGTTGCACCGGGCGAGACGATTATTTCGCTGCGCTCTCCCCGCTCCAAGCTGGACCGCGAGCTTCCTTCCCATAGAATCGGCCGCAGTTATTTCGTATTGTCCGGGACCAGCATGTCTACACCCATCGTCTCCGGCACAGCCGCCCAGCTACTGCAGAGTAATCCCGCTCTGTCTCCATCACAGGTCAAAACGATACTGAAGAAGAATACCTTCCGCCTCAAATTGAACACCAATACTGCCGGAAGCGGTGAGATTAATGTAAGGTTTCTGAAGCGTCGGCAGCGTTCCCGCTAATTAATTGTGCAGAGTGCTGTAAAATTTCGTTACGGAAACCATTTAAATTTTGAATGATATTGACAACCACCCAGACCGAGTTTATGATTAAGCCAAATAATCGCGTCATATAACCTGACACTATTATATTGCTGCTTCTTGTATAAGCTCACAATGTGGGTGAGCGTCTCTACAGGCAACCGTGAATTGCCCCAGGCTACAAGAGATGTATCAGTTATTTCCCTTTCTGTCCGGCCCTCTTTAGGCTGCGCAGCGAAAGGCCGATTTAACTATGCGCTTCTTGGCGCCCGGGGTTTTCTGCATTAGCGGAATATCCAATAATTCGTGAGGTGAAAGATGATGAATGTTAAAGCTAATTCCCCTGCCGGAGCCGCCCAAACGCAGCTTCCCCGCGACTGTACATTTACGGAAAATGACTGGCATGTACTCTCCAAATACTGGTATCCGGTAGCCATCGCAAGCGAGATTGCGGACAAGCCGGTGGCTGTGAAGCTGCTGGACGTGAAGCTCGTCTGTTACCGCAGCAAGGGCAAAGTCGTTATTGCCCGCGATCTTTGCTTCCACCGGGGCGCCCCTCTCAGCAAGGGATGGATTGAAAACGATGAGATCGTATGCCCTTATCACGGCTTCCGTTATAACTGCGAAGGAGCGTGTACCGCAGTTCCCGCACACCCGAGCAGCAAAATTTCACCCAAACTGAAGCTGATGATGTATCCCGCCGTTGAGCGGTACGGGCTGATCTGGACTTGTCTCTCGGGTGCCGAGGAACAAATTCCCGACTTCCCAGGCTGGGATGATCCGGATTTCATCAATATTTTACCTCCGAGCTTTGACATCGCGGGTTCCTCCGGGCGCCAAATGGAGGGCTTCCTGGACGTATCCCATTTCGCTTACGTGCATACGGACAGCTTCGGCGACCGCAATAATCCGGAGGTCCCGCAGTACAAGGTGAGACGCGAAGGCACTGAGCTATTTGCCGACTATTGGAGCACGGTCAGCAATTACGCCAAAGGCCAAAACGTTCCTGTTCCCGAAGGGTTTATGTGGCTGCGCGCATTCCGTGTGTTCCCGCCGTTTGCGGCCTCCCTTACCGTCCATTTTCCAGAAGACGGGAAGCTGATGATCCTGAACTGCGCTTCCCCGGTCTCGGCCCGCTACACCCGTCTGTTCTGCCCGATTTCACGCAATTTCGATAAAGACGCTCCACTTCAGCCAACCATTGATTTCAACCTTCAGGTGTTCGCGGAAGACAGTGAAATGGTCGAGGCCCAGACTCCGGAGGATCTCCCGCTGGATTTGACGGCAGAGGCGCACATTCCGGCTGACCGCACTTCCATCGCTTACCGGCAGCTGCTTACGGAGCTTGGACTCGGAAGACATTATACATCTTAAGCAAAAGAATCGCCCTCCTTTTTAGAAAAAGGATCAGGGCGATTCTTTTTTAGTCCGCTTCGTATTCAGCTTTGCATATTACCGTCTCATACGGTTTCATGATGCCTGCATCATGATCATTCAGATTGGACAGCACGACAGTACCCGCAAGCGGCGTAGGAATCGCAACATTCCGGTCCGTAAAATTGCATAATACCGTCCATTGCTCGCTACCCAAGGTTCGGACATAGCCGCCAAGCTCCTCGGAATCCTTGAAAATCTCCCGGTAATCGCCGTAAATCAGCGCTTTATTCTCGCGGCGCAGCCGGATCAGCTTCCGGTAGAAATGCAGGATCGAATTCCCGTCATACAGCGACTGCTCCACATTGACCGACGTATAATTCGGATTCACC
>NZ_ASSD01000024.1 GCF_000520715.1 Paenibacillus zanthoxyli JH29 | reverse complement strand
CCAGAACTCGTATTTCTTGGCCGGAATTAGAATATATCATGTTTGAATATTTTATGCAACACTTTTTTTATTACTTATTGAATTTCCGCCTTACTCCAAGATCTCCTGGATATAGAGATGAAGCGAGTGTGCCAAATTGATGATTTTACCCTCTACGCTTACCAATGGGCGTGTAGGGTTGCTTCGATCAGAGAAGATGATTTCACCAGGCCGGCCATCGTTTAGACGTATCTTTGTTCCATTATGCAGCTCCGTCGTCTTATTTATGAAGGTTTGTACAATGGATGGTTCCAGTTGGCCGAACCCTTCTTTTTGAATTTCCTCCAGAACGAGATATGGCGACTGTGCCTTCTTGTATGTCCGCTCCAGCGTCATTGCATGGAAAATATCCGCCACAGCGACAATTTTCGCGTATAAATGAATTTGACTCCCCCGCAGCCGAAGCGGATAGCCCGAACCGTCAATTTTTTCATGATGCTGCAAAGCCGCAAGCCGGACCCCTTCGTTAATGGCCGTTACTTTTCGCAAAATCTGATATCCATATGTCGTATGCTTTCGCACTTCATTTCTTTCGGTCATCGTAAGCGGCTCAGGCTTCTGCATAATTGAACTGTCAACCTTTGCATTTCCGATATCATGCAGCAAACCGGCAAAAGCCACTTGCAGCCACTCTTTCTGGGGACAGTCGCACCACTGGGCAATCTTATATGATGTGAGCGCAGAAAGTACGGCGTTATGATAAATGTAATCCTGTTCGTTAAGCGTACGCGGGGAAAAATTGAGAACATGATAATCCTTGATATGGGCGATCATGGCCTCCAGCCTGCTGCGAAGTTCATAGATCGGCAGAACCGCTGCGTCGGCTGAGCTGTAACATTTTTTGATGAGCGCCAGCATATGATCGTATTCCTCATGCAGCTGAGAGCCACTCTTGGCCAGCGCAGAAGCTGTAATGACCACTCCGGCTTTAACCGCACCCCTAGAAGGAGCATTGGACGATTCCAAGGCTTGGACATCCTCCTCGGAGCCTTCAATATCGACCTGCTGAATCAGAAAAGCCTCCAGAACCTCCATATCGCGCGGCAGCAGTATTTTTCCTTTGGCAAATAACACGCCTCCCAAAGGCGTAATGACGTCCTTACTCACTTTTGAACCCGGGCTTATTTCCGCCACCGATATGCTTGGCATACGCTCAACTCCTTTACTCTACCCATTCATGACAAATAGGTACTTATGACCTAATTATATTATGGATAAGGAGAAGCGACTAGTATGAAAGGAATAAGACTTTTATTTTTTTGAACAAAAAAAGAGAGCGTCCACCAGAAATTAGTCTAGTGGCACTCTCTCGTTACTTTACACTATTCCAAAGCCTCTCCATCATCCTCTAAATCGGACTCGGCAGAGTTAGCAGTCTCATTGGCATCCAGGGCCTCGTTCGGCTCCTGATTGACTTCCGCAGTCTCATCGGACTGCATATTCTCATCCCCGTCTTCGCTCTTGTCGGTGCGGCAGACGGTGGATACGGCATCCTCATCGCGGATATTGATCAGCTTCACACCCTGCGCATAACGGCCCATAGTCGAAATGCCGCCCATGCTCATACGGATCAAGGTTCCGCCCGTCGTAATGATCATCAGGTCTTCTTCCTGCTTAACGACCTTGAGGCTGACCACAGGGCCGTTCTTTTCCGTAAGATTGATGGTCTTGATCCCCTTGCCTCCGCGGGTTTGCAGACGGTAATCGCCGACAGGCGTACGTTTGCCGTAACCTTTGGTCGTGACGATCAGTACATCCAGATCTTGGTCAATGCAATCCATACCGATAACATGATCCTCTTCGTCCAGGGTAATGCCTTTGACTCCTGTTGCGCTCCGGCCCATGGAACGGACATCCTCCTCGGAGAAGGTGATAGACATTCCGTCCGCCGTGCCCAAAATAAGCTTCTGCTTGCCGTCGGTAAGCTTCACATCGATCAGCTCATCTTCTTCCCGCAGATTGATTGCGATGAGTCCGCCTTTACGGATATTGTTGTAATCCTCAAGCGGCGTCTTCTTCACAATTCCTTCACGGGTGGCAAAGAACAGATATTTATCGCTGTCCGTTTCCTCGATCTGGATAACGGCACTGATCTTCTCTCCCTGCTCGATCTGGAGGAGATTAATAATTGGTGTCCCGCGTGCCGTCCGTCCAAGCTCCGGAATCTCGTAGGCCTTGATGCGGTACACCTTACCTTTATCAGTAAAGAACATCAGATAGTTATGGGAGTTGCTGACGAAGAGATGCTCGACAAAATCTTCATCCTTCGTGTCCATGCCTACGACGCCGCGGCCGCCGCGTTTTTGACTGCGGTAAGTGCTTACCGGAAGCCGCTTAATATAGCCGGTATGTGATACTGTAATGACAACCTCTTCGCGCGGGATAAGATCCTCATCCAGAATGCTTTCTTCTCCGATGGTAATCTCCGTCCGCCGCTCGTCGGCGTACCGGTCCCGCAGCTCCTGCAATTCATTGCTGATAATGTCAAGCACGAGCGATTCGTCAGCCAGGATGGCCTTGTACTCGGCTATTTTGGCCAGCAGCTCGTTGTACTCGTTCTCGATCTTGTCGCGCTCCAGACCGGTCAGACGCTGCATCCGCATGTCCAGAATCGCCTGAGCCTGCTCCACACTGAGACTAAACGTCTCAATCAAGCCTTCACGCGCAATATCAACCGTACGCGAAGCGCGGATTAGCGCGATGACTTCATCCAGGTTATCCAGCGCGATGCGCAATCCTTCCAGAATATGCGCCCGGGCTTCCGCCTTCTTCAGTTCAAATTCCGTCCGGCGGCGGATAACCTCGATCTGATGCTGCAAATAGTGGTACAGCACGTCGCGCAGATTCAGCACCTTCGGCTCATTGCCGACAATGGCCAGCATATTGATGCCGAATGAAGACTGCATGGAAGTGTGCTTGTACAGATTATTAAGCACTACATTCGCGTTAACATCCCGTCTTACCTCGATAACGATACGCATTCCGTTGCGGTCCGACTCATCCCGCAGATCGGTGATGCCCTCAATTCGTTTCTCACGCACCAGCTCGGCAATTTTCTCCACCAACCGCGCTTTATTAACTTGATAAGGCAACTCGTTAACAACGATGCGCGCCTTGCCGTTATTTTCTTCCTCAATCAAAGCCTTTGCGCGCATCGTGACCGAGCCGCGGCCCGTACGATACGCCTGCCGAATGCCTTCGCGGCCCAAAATATAACCGGCCGTAGGAAAATCCGGCCCCTTGATATATTCCATGAGCTCCATTGGCGTAATTTCGGGATTACGGATCATAGCCTGTACACCGTCGATGACCTCGCCCAAATTATGCGGCGGAATATTGGTAGCCATCCCTACGGCAATACCGGATACCCCATTAACCAGCAAATTGGGAAAACGTGAAGGCAGAACGGCCGGTTCATGCTCTTCGCCGTCATAGTTAGGTATAAAATCGACCGTTTCTTTGTTCAGATCGCGCAGCATTTCCATGGCAATCTTGGAAAGTCTAGCTTCGGTATACCGCATCGCCGCGGCCATATCGCCGTCAATCGAGCCGAAGTTGCCATGCCCGTCGACCAGCATGTAGCGCATGGAGAAATCTTGGGCCATCCGGACCATCGTCTCATAAACAGCCGAGTCGCCGTGCGGATGGTATTTGCCGATCACTTCACCGACGATTCTCGCCGATTTCTTATACGGCTTATCCGGTGACATTCCAAGCTCCGACATCGCAAACAAAATGCGCCGGTGCACTGGCTTAAGTCCGTCCCTTACGTCCGGCAAAGCCCGGCTTACAATGATGCTCATTGCGTAATCCATGAAAGAATCGCGCATTTCCACACCAATGTCCCGGTCCCTGATTTGCGGGTTATTTTGTTCAGCCATGAGTTGCTGGACCTCCTTCAGTTAAAAAACCGCTACCCTATATTATATTCCTTTCACAAAAACTGCACAATTAAACGTACCAGCTTAGCCATTCATATACGAGATTTCTTTCCTGGTACCCGGGTATTAGCCCTGTCCGCATATGATGACGGCTCATAGACTATATGGAGTAACACTGCCTACCGCTTCAAAATTCCGCCAAAGATATTACTCCATATCCTTTGATTATACCATTGTTTAGAACACTTGTCCTTTTATTTCAGCAGTGTAAAGGAGGAATAACATGAGAATTCAACGGGTTCCCAGCAAATGGGCCAAGACCGAAGTCATTCTGCTTAATCACTCCTTGGCGCCTTATATTCCCGATACCCGTAAATATGATCCTGCGGCGCTCAGCGAGATGCTTGACCTGTATGAAACCGTCTATATCAAACCCGACCGCGGGACCTATGGAAGCGGGGTTATGCGAGCTGAGCGGCGGAGCTTGAACTTGACCCCCAGCGGCACGGAAAAGTCCGGAGAAAACGAAGGGGAAAGCTCCCATTCCAGTATTCTGTATATTCTTCGTTATGACACAAAAGCACTGGCGTATCATTCCATCGAGGAAATGCATCAAGCGATAGCCGAAAGAACACAGAGACGTTTCTATTTGATTCAAAGAGGTATCAGCCTGCTGTGCTACAAGAAACATCCGTTCGATCTGCGTGTGCTTGTCCAAAAAAGCCCTGAAGGTCGCTGGGAAACGACCGGACTAATAGGCAGGGTGGCGGCTCCGCAAAAAATTGTGACCAATTATCATAACGGAGGCCGAGTATTATCTGTCGAAGCACTGCTGGCGGAGCATATGAAGCAGAACGAGCGCTTAACAATGATCACCCATCTGAAAAATCTTGGTGTAGATACTGGACATCAGCTGGAAACGGCTTTTCCGGGTATGAAGGAAATTGGGCTGGATGTCGCCATGGATGATCATCACGATCTATGGATTCTTGAGGTTAATACACTTCCTTCTCTCGTAGTATTTAAAATGTTCGAAGACAAATCCATTTACCGAAAAATCCGCCGGTATGCCGCCGCCTACGGCCGTGCCGGCTTTGGCAGCCCGAGCTCATCCTCACGCCGCAAGCCGCTTGCACGCAGCCATTAATCAATAGATCTTTTCGTAATCGTCCACCATACTCAAGAAGAAACGGCTGCGCCGTCCTGTTAGCAGCTTAAGCTTCCGAAGTAGCGATACGAGTATCGCTTTTAGGTA
>NZ_ASSD01000023.1 GCF_000520715.1 Paenibacillus zanthoxyli JH29 | reverse complement strand
AAGAATCTCGTGACTTTAGTCATGAGAGGTTCAATACATTCATTTGTCAATCGGAAGCTACAAGCGTACCTCGTTGAATGAAACTTCAGATAAAGAACCTGTCCTTGCAAAATTTGTTAAGGCGCTGCATAATAGCAAACCGTTGATCGGCGGAGGCTCGGTGGAGCGGCCGGAGGATGCAGAAGCCGTTATTCAAAGCGGGGCAACTCTGGTAGGAATAGGCAGAGAGCTTATCCGTGAACCGAAATGGGTGCAAAAAGTGCAAGCCGGTGATCTAAAAAGTATTCGCTACGAGCTTTCGCCGTTTGAACTGGACGAGCTGCGTATTCCGCTAGCCATGCAGATGTATCTCAAAGACTCGTTTCGAGAAGTAATGCGCTTCACCACAGACGGTGACCCCCAGACGAGTTATGAAACAGAGCTTGCGCCAATGGAAGGCTTCGAGAAAAAATTGTAATGATGATATGATCCCCGAATGGCGTTATGTTGTTTCCCAAGGGGAAAAACCGGCAACAATGAAACTAATCAACCCTTCAGGAGACGAAGTGATGCGAAAGAGTGGCGGGTACGTAAGGCGGGCTGCAAAGCTGCAATTGACGGATATATACGGGGCCATGGCTGCGGGGCTTGCAGCTGCGGCTTGTCTGAAGCGTGGACTGTTTTTCTCCGAGGATTGGTATCCTATTCTAACCGTCTGGTTCTTGCTGTGCGGAGCGGCTGCGGCAAGCTGTCTCCATAAAGGGGATGAGCGGCGGCCCGGAGGGATAGGGGGTCTGGGCAAGGCGCAGAGGGTGAAGTGTAGTCTGGCAGGAGATTTAGAACGGGGAAAGGAGAGCAAGCCTGCGGGAAAAAGGAGCCGGGCTCGGACGGTTATGCTAGTCGGTCCGGTGATAATGGCTGCATTATATGCCGCCGCCTGGCTGAGAGGTCCCCTGTCGGTACAGGGAACC
>NZ_ASSD01000022.1 GCF_000520715.1 Paenibacillus zanthoxyli JH29 | reverse complement strand
GCCGAAGGCGCTGCCGTTGTTATTCCCTAGCGAAGTGAAAGCGTACAGGATTTCTGAA
This sequence comes from Paenibacillus zanthoxyli JH29, assembly GCF_000520715.1. Classification (GTDB taxonomy): domain Bacteria; phylum Bacillota; class Bacilli; order Paenibacillales; family Paenibacillaceae; genus Paenibacillus_AQ; species Paenibacillus_AQ zanthoxyli. The sequence goes on along the minus strand of NZ_ASSD01000022.1, from coordinate 1,868 downwards.
AAGCCATGCGCGCCCGAATTGGTCAGCCACGTTCCCGTCTGCGGCATCAGCACAGCGGCGGCGGTTCCAAACAGCGTCAGCAGCGGCGGTGCCAGCACGATCAGGCAGACCATTTTCATCTCGAACGGCGCAATTTTTTTGCCCAGATACTCCGGCGTCCGCCCGACCATCAGCCCCGCGATGAACACGGTCAGAATCACGAAGGCAAGCATGCCGTACAGCCCGCTGCCCACGCCGCCGAACACGATTTCTCCCAGCTGCATCAGGAACATCAGCAAGCCTCCCGCCAGCGGGGTAAAGCTGTCATGCATCGCATTGACCGATCCGTTGGAAGCCGCCGTAGTTGCCGCCGCCCAGAGCGCCGACGTTCCGACACCGTGGACGACTTCTTTGCCCTCCATATTGCCCGATGAGATCACTCCATGTATCAAGGGCGCTCCGTACCGTTCGCTGGCCGTAATTCCAACAAGACACAGGATGAAGAGAATCAGCATGGCCGCGTAAATGACCCGGCCCTGTCCCCGGTCCTTGACCGCCCTTCCGAACGACACGCACAGCGAGGCGGGAATCAGCAGAATGGACAGCAATTGAAGCAGGTTGGAGAACGCGGTCGGATTCTCAAGCGGAAACGCCGAGTTCATTCCGAAGAAGCCGCCGCCGTTCGTGCCGAGCTGCTTGATAGCGATTTGGCTCGCCGCCGGACCGAGCGGCACGATGCTTGCGGCCCCGTTCTCCAGGTTCGTAACATGCGCATAAGGGGAAAGAGTCTGCACAACCCCTTGAGAGACCAGCAGCAGCGCTAGGATAGCGGAAAGCGGAATCAGCACATAGATATGAATGCGGACCATGTCTTTCCAGAAGTTCCCGACTGTTCCTTGAGATTTGCGGATAAAGCCCCGGATGAGAGCGAACAGCACCGCGATGCCCGTCCCGGCAGACACAAAATTTTGCACCGTGAGCCCCAAGCTCTGTGTCAGATACGACAAGGCCGATTCGCCGGAATACGCCTGCCAGTTCGTATTGGTAACGAAGCTGACCGCCGTGTTGAACGCCAGATCCCAGCTCATGGCCTTCTGATGCTCCGGATTAAGCGGAAGCAGGCCCTGCACCATCAGCAGCAGGAACAAAGCGATCAGAACGATTCCGCTAAAAATAAGCACTGCGCCCGTATATTGGCCCGGGCTCATATCATCGTCCTCTCTAACCCCGATGATCCGGTAAATCCCCCGCTCCACCGGCTGCATGATCCGGGACAAGAATACCTTTTTTCCCATCATCACCTTGTAAATATACACGCCGAGCGGGACGGACAGCCCCACCAGCAGTATGAGAAACAGCAGATCCTGAAACATCGCCTCTCTCATTTCCCATCACCCCAGAATAAGACATAGAGCAAATACACAAACATTGCGGCTGCGGCCAGCCCTGCGATTACTACTACCGTCGCCATTTCCGCTCCTCCATTTCGCTTCTCTTTACGAGTTTCATATTACCAGCGGGCGTATAAATACAGTGTTAAGAAACCCGGACGCCGTATAAAGATTTCGTTAAGACTTGGCGGATCGGCTCGTCCCGCCGCCATCTGCCGAAGCAGCTATGGACTTGTACAGCAAAAAGAGGGACTGTCCCAAAAATCATCGTAGATGACTTAGGGATCGCCCCTGATCTCTTTTCCTGACTTTGCATCGTATTTCGCAGCATATCGGCTCTTCGGCCAGTGTGTCCCTCCATTGGTATCTGTGATGGGTGTGTATGATGGGGGGAGTGGGGGGAGGATTAAACAGTAAAGCATGAACAACGGTCCTGATCGTGGCCAATCGGCGAAGGTTTACGAGGAAATTCGACACTTTTTCTCCTTTCCGCAATTA
>NZ_ASSD01000021.1 GCF_000520715.1 Paenibacillus zanthoxyli JH29 | reverse complement strand
GGCGGACTGGCTGCGCAGCTTTATATCCTAGCCGCTCTGGCCGATGACGAACAAGAACCTCCGCAGATGCCTTGGTAGAAGCACCGGGGGTTCTTGTATGCTGTACCGGATTTTTTAGGGCTAGCTTATTCTTCCGAAGAAGCTGCGCACCGCCCAGCCGCGCTCTTGACGCTTCTTGTATCTCGGCAGCGAACGGTAGACATCGATAGACTCGGTAAAAGCCTGCTTCGCTTCGGTATTCTGACCGAGCGCCTTGTACATCGAACCGAGCAAATAATACGCTTCGCTGGAGGAAGACTGAATCTCCTTGAACTCGTGCAAATAATGAAGCGATTTATCGCGGTCACTCTGCCGGAAGCCTTCCGCAAGCCGGAGATAAGGCTGACCGTACTGCACTCTCTGGTTGATCTCCAGTCCGCGCAGCATCTGGCTTTCCCCTTCCTCCAGCTGTCCAAGCTTTATATTCGCATATCCCAGATCGACCCAATATTCGGCGGACTGCTCGTAGCGGTCCCCTATTTGCAGCAGAAGCTCTTGCGCTTCCCGGAATTTCTTGCGTTCGGCCAATAGACGGGCCAGCTCGAACTTGGAAGAAACATCATTGGGGTTAAGCGAGATTTGTGTGCGTAGTCTGGAGCTTTGTCTTGCTCTGCGAAAAGGCCGGGCGATACTCGGGAAGATCCCCACGTAACGGCGGTCGATAAAATACAGCACCGCAAGCAGGATAATCAGCGCGAGAAACGGATTCCCCACCAAATTCCACAGAAGCATAAAACCGATAAATTTAACCATGATTCCCCTCCAAAAAATAGTGATGCCCGTATGTCTGCAATAGGCAATAATTCACATTATTATATCATTCTTTTCAGCGGCAGAAAATGGCAGCTGTAATTGCGGCCATAGCTTCGATTCGAACCGCAGCGGGGAGCGATGGGCAGAATACTGCAGAAAAGACCTGCAACGGTGCATCTTTTTACGTCTTCACCTCTCATCAATAATTACATGCCTGAAAAAGTGCAGTTTTTTACACGTTCACCTGCAATTACAGTTACAACAGCCCCAAATGCCTGTACGTTAGCAGGAATTTCCTGTTCACTTACGCTTTCGATGAAAAAACCTGCACTATAGCTGGTTTGCAAGACAGTTGTTTTGCAAGACGCTGCGCTTAAAAGTCACGATCACTTGATATTGCCCTATTACGCCAAAGCTCCGTTATTTCGGGTTAGGACCTCTACCCATACAAATGTACCATTTTATCCTGTGATAACTTACCCTCACAAAAATCCGCATCCCATGACCCTGATCATTGATCGTAGTTCATTTGTCAGCTCCTGATAAGCCGAAAGAACGGTTTTGGGCTGAATCAGGAAACTTTGTTCCGCTTCGCCGCGTCTATAGATTAAAGCATTTCAGGCTGTAATGGCATGGAGAAGGGAAGAGACCAGATGTCTATTAAGAAACGAATGAAACATCTGTCAGGTCTGTTGCTTGCCTCTACAATAGTATCTGCTGCACTGCCGGTTTCTGCGGAGGCGGTTCAGTCTCCGGTGTTCTCCCCGGCAAAGCTGTCAGGGATCAAGGAAATTGCGGCGGAGCCCGGCTTCTGGGGCGGCAGTGCCTTTGCTCTTGGCAAAGACGGCGCAGTCTGGTCATGGGGAAGCAATTATTCCGGTCAATTTGCGAATGGAACCGCAGGGCCGGCGAATTGGAGCAATGTGCCGCATAGGGTCGCCGGACAGCGGTATTTCTAGGCTGACGCTAAATTTCGGAGGGCTTGCGGCGATCAGGAAGGACGGCTCGCTGTGGACATGGAAGCGGGATTACTTATCTGACAAGCTGGCCTTTACGAGACCCCGTCAAATGAATGGGATTCAAGGGCCTGTCTCCTTCGCCGAAGGTGAGAACAGCCACTACGCCGTACTTGCGGATGGAACGGCAATGTCCTGGGGAACGAATCTGTTCGGTCAGCTAGGTATTGGCGTGAATGAATCGCGTCCTTTCACGGCTTCACCGATTGTAAAGCCAGTTTCTCTTCGGGTAGGCGGTGTACTGCTGAATCCGACCCAACCGCCGCTTTATAGGGACGGAAAGCTGTTCGTTCCGCTTAAAGCCGTCGCCGAAGAGCTGGGTTATACGATCAAAGCCGCAAATGACGGATCTATTACCATGATAGGTCATGGCCGGAGCATCGTTGTGCCGACTGCGGGGTCCTTTAAAGTCAGTTATACGCTGCTTGTGCCGGCGGAAGAGCTGGCGCAAAGCTTGGGTACTTCGCTTAAATGGGACAGCAGAAGCTATGAAATTTCCTTTACGAATCCCAGCGAACAGTAACAGCCTAACCGCTTAGGACAGAGGGTCTGGGACTTGCGGGATAGGCTGCAGTACGGTGCTTGTGACTATACAGCTATTTTTCCGGAAATGCATTAAAAATGTTTAAGTATGGAAAGAATCGGGTAATAAACACGCAAACAAAGAGCGAACAGCAATGAGCGAATAACAAAGGAGGCCGAGGGCAATGATCTTATCGGTACATAACATTATGACATTCAATGAGCAGTATTTCAGGCCACATCCATCTGTCACCCAAAAGCGGGAAATCGATAATGAAAAAAGCCGGAGCTTTCAGGACATCCTCAATGAGAAGATGAGCTCCGGCGGTGCGAATTTGAATAAAAATAATCGGTAAACTCAAAAAATAGGCCGGTGACCCGCCATGATGACGGATTGCCGGCTTTTTGCTGTCCAGCGCGTTATTCGCAGACCGCCGGACCCATTCATGCATAAACTATCTTACCTCGAAGAATTCGCAGTCTTTTCGCGAGTAGTAGGTCAGGTCGCTGACTTTTGACTGGATGATGACGTCCGTATCGGTGAAACGGATCACCGTCGCGCCTGAATTGATCAAGTGATCATTCTGGAACACGCGAACGGGAAGCTGCCGTTCCATCGCCTCCTGAAAGTCGCGGTCGGTGATCAAAGGTCGGTTAATCGGCATAAATAAAGTTCCCCTTTTGGCGTAATAATGGGCAATTGAAAGGTATAACCAGTATACCCGCGAACGGTCCGCAATGCCAGTCTGCCCGCAAGCAGCGCCGCAAACCCCCCGTAACCGCATAAGTAAAATTCATATCTAGAGTCCTCTCATAATTTCCGCCTTTGAACATAGACTTGCTTTGAAAACGAAATCTCCATTATACTTGTGGAAACTTTCAGGCGGGAGGTGATCTTGTGAAGACAAAAAATAATATCGCGTACATTCCGATTATTCTGCAATGGGCACTTAATGTGGCGCTGGTCGTATTAGCACTCATCCTTGTCATCCTGCTTGGTAAGGAGACGATTTATATTTTCGGCTTTATCAATGATGGCGAGCATCTGACCAAAATAGACTTGCTGGAGGCTCTGCTGATTTATTTTTTGTATTTCGAGTTCATTGCCCTGATTATCAAGTACTTTGAAGCTCATTATCATTTCCCGCTCCGTTACTTCGTCTATATCGGCATTACGGCGATGATCCGGCTCATTATTATTGATCATGAAAGCCCATCGGACACATTGATTTATTCGGGTGCCATTCTGCTGCTGGTGATCACGCTGTATATCGCCAACAGCAATCTGCTTAAGAGAGAAAGCTGACGAGACGTTATGATCACCGCTTAATTTGGAGTAGTATCAACTTGAGCACTCGGTATGGACGCTGCGCGAACGGATCGTTGTTCCAATCGGACACAAAGGCGACGGCTGCCGCTTTTCCACAATCGCTCCGTCCTCTCCGCTGCTCATCACGAAATCTTCTACGATATCAAAACACAAAAGAAGCCTTACTTTGGCAAAATGGAAGTGTCGAGCAACCATTCCAAAGGAGGGCTTCTTTTTTGTGACAGCCTCGTTCTTTTTATATCGAGTCATTACCTGATCCATAGCCGCCCGATTCCGCCCATTCCTTGAACAGCTTATAATCGATCTCTACCTGGTCGGCATAGGCGGCGGCCCAGTGCGATAGGTGACGGGCGGGAAGATCGGGGTCCGGTCCCATTGCTCTGGCGATTTCTTTCTCGCTGTGATAGGGGAGAAGACCTTTGTTCACATCGGCGTCCGCCCTGGCGTGCAGCTTGGCCGTAAGCCGGGCCATGATTGTAAGTGTGCGCTCCATGTCCTCGAACGAATCGATTTCCTCAAGCTTAATTCTTTTTTTGTAGGGCGAACGCTCTCTGACATAGAAATGCCGGTCATCCATTGTGAAGAAGCCGAGGTAGGGGTCGGCTTTATGATGCATGGCCTGCTGGGTTGCCGTGACACGCTTGCCCTGATGCCCGAAATAATGCCAGAAGGATTCTGAATACGGCATGAAATAAGCTGGAATCGGAACGCGCACCTCTTTGGCCTCCAGAACCGCGTCCTCCGCGCCCTTTTGCCCTTCACCCTCGATCAATATATAGTAGCGGTCCAATCCGATTGATGCCGTCCCTGAACCGTGCTTCACCGCGATATCCTTGATTTTATAATGTTCGGGAGCTTTTTTACGGGAATTCAGCGTATCCTGATAGAACGGCCAAGCATGCTCCAGCATCTCCTGTTCGGCCGCGCCGGGCACTTTCAGCTCGTCTGTTTCGAGGAATATCCGGTCATCCTGCATGAGCGAGGTCACTTTGTCCAGAAAATGCGCGCTTTTGCGTTTCTCCAGCTTTTTCAGCAGCTTCTTCACCGGACCTTTGGCCGAATCCTCATCGATGATGAATTTGCCCGGATCATCCTTTTCATCACAAAAATTCTGAATCTGTTTGTAATATTCCTTTACATACGTTTCGATGCCGTTCCACTGTTCTTCAAGGCTGTAACCGAGCTGTCGGCAGACTAATGAAATGCTGACGGACATCCGCAGGAGGTCGTAGAGGTAGGAGCCCATATAGCCTTCGTCAAAATCATTGACATCATAGACGAGATTTCCGTCTTCGCTCCGAAAAGCGCCGAAATTCTCGAAATGCAAATCTCCTTGAATCCAGGTTGGACGCTCGGGAGAGGAGTGGTAGGGGAAATACTGGCGTGTGGCATCAAAATAAAACAAATAGGCGCTTCCGCGATAAAAGGAGAACGGACTCAGCAGCATTTTATTGTATTTTTCCGCTCTGTCGCCGTTGCCAAGCTTCATAATTTTGCCGTCAAACTCATTAAAAACCGAGATCAGCGCTTGCTGCCGCAGCTTTGTGCGTGTACGAATGACTCCCTCGGTGATGCTTTTGTCGATCATGCGGGACCTCCTGACAGTTATTTGAATCTATTGTCTATCGTAACCTGTTTGTTTTCATTTCGCAAAAAGATAGAGGATGCTATATAATCTCACATCTATTTAATTTTTAAGCAAAAAAGTTTATAAATTATTCGTTCCTTGTTATAATAGGCTTCGATTGAGCAGAATTTCATAGAATCATCTGTGGTAAATGTCACATTTTATTACAGGAGAGCTGCTGAAATTAGTGAGACGGAGTGATGATCATATGGAAAAACGTAAAATACTGATGATAGACACCGATACGGCTGGCGATGATTGTACCGCTCTGCTGCTGGCGCTTCGCTGGCCGGGAGTGGAGGTCAAGGCCATTACAACGGTTGCGGGCAACATTCCGCTGCACCTGTGCACGCGCAATGCGCTGACCACGCTGGAAACGGCGGAGCGTTCCGATGTGCCGGTGTATCCCGGCGCGGTCAAGCCGCTGATGCGGGGGCTGTTCACCGCCGAGCATGTGCATGGCCCGGACGGGATGGGCGGCTCGAACTTTCCCGAGCCTTCGCTGAAGCCTCAGGAGGAGCATGCGGCCAATGCGATTGTCCGGCTGATCAACGAGTATCCAGGAGAGATCGAGATGATCGCGCAGGCGCCGCTAACCAATCTGGCGCTTGCCTATTCGCTTGACCCGTCCATTGCCGGAAAGCTGAAGCATCTGTGGGTGATGGGCGGAGCGAATAATTATATAGGCAATGACAGCCCGGCGGCGGAATTCAATTTCCTCGTCGATCCTGAAGCGGCGCATATCGTCGTCCATGCCGGTTTCAATCTGACGATGGTCGGCTGGGATGTGTGCCACCGGCAGCCGGTCATGGCGGAGGAGCATCTCCGCTTGATCGAATCCATGGATACCGAGTTTGCCCGTTTCTACATGAAGGTGCTGCGGACCAATATGGAACGGGGGCTTAAGCAGCTCGGATATCGCCGGCTGTCCCATCCGGATACGCTTACGGTCGCCATGGCTATCGACAACCGGGTCATGGCCCGGTCGAACCGCTTTTACATCGATGTGGAGCATAAGAGCGAGCTAACCAAAGGCTACAGCCTTGTCGACCAGAACAATATCCTAAAAAAGGAGCCGAATGCCGAGGTGTGCCTTGAGGCCGACCTTGAGCTGTTCCGGGAGATGATATTTTCGCTGCTGAAGCAGCGGTGACATATAAAAGGATTTGAGAAATTTGAGTTGAATTAATATTAATATTGATGAACTTGAATAATGACATCAGGGTAAGGAGTAACGAAGGGGAAGTTTGGAACTGTAGGAGCGATAGCGACCGCCTTTGTCTCCGGATTTCATCCATATAGAACGGTTTCAATCAAGAAATCTGGGGACAACAGCGGCCGGAAGTCCAAACATTCCTCGTAGTTACGACTGATATCTGATGAGAAAATATTAAGTTCATCTAATTTAGAGATTGGCAGGTTGAAGATATGAAGAATAGGCTGAAAGAAAAAATAAGGAATAAAGAGACCGGCATTTTAACATATGGAATGACGCCGCCGAAGGCAACCCATCCCCCGGAAAAGATTGCAGAAATTTCACAAAAGCAGTGTGAAAGAATTCGTGATCTGGACATAGACGCCTTAATTCTTTACGATGTTCAGGAAGAAGCGGATCGAATGGAACAAGAAAGACCTTTTCCCTATTTACAGACCATTGACCCGACCACGTATAGTAATGTGTATCTCAGTCAATTATCTGTTCCAAAAATTATTTATCGCTGCGTAGGCAAGTATTCGGAAGCACAGCTGACGGATTGGATTAAATCCGATGTGGATCAGGACCGGTTCACTGTGTTTGTGGGCAGTTCTTCCAGTCAGCAAAAGGTTAAATTGGATTTGACAGAAGCCTATCGTTTAAGCAACCAGCATAATCGGGATTTAACTTTTGGGGGAGTTGTCATTCCCGAGAGACATATGAAAAAAAATGACGAGCATATACGGGTAGCCAATAAAGTACAAAGCGGATGCAGCTTTTTCGTATCGCAGGCAACTTATGATGTAGAGGCGTCGAAAAATTTCTTGTCCGATTATTTTTACTTCTGCACAAATAACGGGCTGGAAATGGTGCCCATTTTATTTAATATCGCACCTTGCGGTTCTCCAAAAACGCTTGAATTTATGAAATGGCTCGGCATAAGCATTCCGAAATGGCTGGAGAACGACTTGAAATACTCCAGTGATGTATTGGATAAGTCGATAGGATTGACTCAAAAAATCTTTGCGGAACTACTGGAATTTGGATTGGAGAAGGGAATACCTGTCGGATGCAGTGTAGAGAGTGTCTCGACAAGGAAAGTAGAAATAGAAGCATCGGTCCAACTGGTTAAGGATATCAAATCGATCTTGGATAAAAAGCTGAGCCAGGCCGCTGTAATCTAGGCTGGACAAGCCGCGGCAAAACGTAAAAATGACATTCAAACCGTTGTTGGTTTGAATGTCATTTTTTGTATAGTTATAGTTCCTCGCTGGAGCGAAGCGAATGGAAGACGATTGATCCGCTCGGGCCTGCCGGGCGCGGCTTACCGGGCGGCAAGCCGCGCAAACGCTGCCGCCGCTGCCTGCGGATGATCGGCCCCGGCAATGGCCGAAATGACCGAGACGCCGTCCGCACCCGCCGCAAAGACGCGGGCGGCGTTGTCTGCGGTAATACCGCCGATGCCGACAAGGGGAATGGTAATTCCTGCTTTGCGCAGATTCTGAATCAGAATCGTGCCCTGTACCGGTCTGGCGTCGTCCTTCGAGGATGTAGGATAGACCGGGCCGATTCCGAGATAGTCGGCCCCGTCGTCAATGGCCTGCCGCACCTCCTCAGGCGTATGCGCGGACACACCGATGATCTTACGGCTGCCCAACTTCTCGCGAAGAACCCGTGCCGGCTCGTCGTCCTGGCCGACATGCACGCCGTCGGCGTCAAGCTGAATCGCCAGGTCGATATCGTCGTTGACGATAAATGGCACGCCATGTGCGCGGCATATCCCTTGAAGCTCCCGCGCCAGATTAAACTTGGCCTCGCCGGTGAGCGCGCCGGGACCTTTTTCGCGGAATTGGAAAATTGTGACCCCTCCGGCAATCGCCTCC
>NZ_ASSD01000020.1 GCF_000520715.1 Paenibacillus zanthoxyli JH29 | reverse complement strand
GGCGGCCAAGCCGCTGCGCACGCGGTCCATCTTTAGCAGCTCGCCAATAACGCCCGTCGATGCAACCGCCACATCGTCCTCACTTACGCCCAAGTGCTGAGCGGCAACCGCCCGCATCTCATAGGCATCGGCCTCGCCCTGTTCTCCGGTGCAGGCATTGGCATTGCCGCTGTTGACAACTACAGCCCGAAGAACTCCACTGCCAAGGCTTTCCCGTGTTACCTTAAGTGGAGCTGCCTGGAATAGGTTCGTCGTATATACCGCCGCAGCCGTTGCCGGAACCTCGCACAGTATGGCTGCGAGATCGTTGCGATCGGTTTTTTTCAAGCCGCAGTGCAGGCCTCCGGATGTAAATCCTCTTGGTGTCGTAATGCTTCCGCCTTCCACGACGGTGTACAGCTTCTCGCTCATGTTCTTATTTCCCGCTTAGCTTTACGGATACACAGGCGTGTAGCCGAGCCCAAGGGTTTCCTCCCATCCCATCATTAAATTGAGATTCTGAATAGCCTGCCCCGCAGCGCCTTTCACCAGATTATCGATAACCGAAATAATGGTGATCCGTCCTGTACGGGCATCCACTGCAAATCCGATGTCGCAATAATTCGATCCGCTGACTTCCTTGGTCGCCGGCCAGATTCCGGCATTACGCAATCGGACAAAAGATCTTCCCTCATAATAGCTGCGATACAATTCAATAAAGTCCTGCTCGCTGTAATCCCCGGCCAATTCCGCATAGATCGTGGTCATAATCCCCCGCGTCATCGGAACGAGATGGGTGGTGAACGTTATTGTCACCTTTTCCCCGGCAATCTCAGTGAGAGCCTGCTCGATTTCAGGGGTATGCTGATGCTTGTTAATCTTATAAGCTTTGAAATTCTCATTCACTTCCGCATAATGAACGCCCACGTTCACTCCGCGTCCAGCACCCGATACGCCCGATTTCGCGTCGACGATGATGCTCTCCGGCTTGATCCAGCCTGCCTTAACCGCCGGAATCAGACCAAGCAGCGTTGCTGTCGGATAGCAGCCCGGATTAGAGATGAACTCCGCACCTGCCACGCGTTCACCGAATACCTCGGACAGTCCGTAGACCGCCTGCTTCAAGTAGCTCTCCTGCGGAGCCGGATGTTTATACCAGCGCTCGTATTCGCCGCCGTCTTTCAACCGGAAATCACCGGACAGATCAACGACTTTTAGCCCCGCCTCCAGCAGCTGCGGAACGAGCTTGGCGCTGACGCCGTGCGGCGTTGCCGTGAACACGACATCCGCCCGCTCCTTAATCTCCGCCGCATCCACGCCGTCCAGATTCCTGCTCAGCACGCCGGTTAAATGCGGAAATCCTTCTTCGATCGGCGCCCCCGCGCTTGAAGAGGAGATCACTGAAGTAATCTCAACCTTCGGATGACCCTGCAGCAGCCTTATCAGCTCCACGCCTCCATATCCAGTCGATCCCACGATTGCCGCCCTTAACTTGCCTTCCACCGTCATTCCCGGTTCCTCCTGCCTTTTCTCTCTATTATACCGGATATATCCACTATCCGCCGTCCTAAGAAATATGTATTATTATACAACTGGATTAATATAAATACAACAGATTATGTAACATTTATATCCGGCAAGAATCGTGGATTCCTTCCCTTATCTTGTACAATCGATAGGCGTAAGCTTATTAAGTTTTATATTTCGAAAAAAAAGAAGCGCCGCTTCTCCTATTAACACAGGAAAAACTACGCTTCTCTCTTGAACCCTTTGCCCAGCACCTCATGCGCGTCGCTGATAATAACGAACGCCCCAGGGTCCACTGAGCGAACAATCGCCTTCAGACGGGACGTCTCATTCTGTCCAACCGCTACCATCAGCACCGTGCGGCTGTCGCCGGTATATCCGCCTTGAGCCTCCAGCTTCGTTAGGCCCCGGTCCAAATCATTCAGAATCGCCTCGGAGATCGCCTCCGTATGGTCCGAAATGATATACGCCACCTTCGTGTAGCTGAAGCCCACTTCCAGCGCGTCGATCACTCTGCCTGTTACGAACAGGCCGATCAGCGCATACATCGCCTGCTCCATCCCCAGCACGAATGCCGCCAGCGTAATCACCGTGCCGTCTAACAGGACGACGGACATGGAGAAGCTAAGGCCGGTTACCTTCTGGATAATCTGCGCCAGAATGGTAAGACCGCCTGTCGAGCCGCGCCCCCGGAACACAAGGCCAAGACCGAGACCGACACCAATTCCGCCGTAGATAGAGGCCAGCAGAGGATTAGCGGTCGGCACCGGACCGTCTTTGGTCAAGTAGATGAACAGCGGCAGCACAATGCTGCCCAGCAGTGACCGTAGCCCATAGTTCCGGCCCAGGATGAATACGCCAAGTATAAAGAGCGGGATGTTAAGCGCCCACTGGGTAAAAGCTGGCTCCGCTTTAAGCCACGACTCTGCCAAGACGGACAAGCCCGATACGCCGCCGGAAGCGATCCGGTTCGGCAGCAAGAACAAATTGAAAGCAAGCGCGGTAATGAGCGAGCCGACGGTGATCATCGTCGTGTCCGCAAGAAGACGGAGCGGTCCGTTCAGCGGAATAAGCGGCGGCCTGCTCCGTGTCTTTATTTTGGACATTGGTTATTCGGCCTCGGTCTTGATCTGGCTACGTAAATATCCGTCGATAAAGGCGTCCAGATCACCGTCCATCACGGCACCGACATTGCCCGTCTCCACTGAGGTCCGGTGGTCCTTGACCATGCTGTACGGGTGGAAGACATAGGAACGGATCTGGCTGCCCCAAGCAATATCCGACTGCTCGCCCCGGATCTCGTCCAGCTCACGCTGCTGTTCTTCCAGCTTGCGCTCGTACAGCTTGGAACGCAGCATCGTCATCGCGCGCTCCCGGTTCTTAATCTGGGAGCGTTCATTCTGACAGGTAACGACTATGCCGGTCGGCTGGTGGGTAATCCGGACCGCCGAATCTGTCGTATTGATATGCTGTCCGCCTGCGCCGGTAGCCCGGTACGTATCGATCTTCAGATCTTCGGTGCGGATCTCAATGTCGATGTCCTCATTGATTTCCGGGACCACGTCACAGGATACAAATGAGGTATGACGGCGTCCGGAAGCGTCGAACGGGGAAATGCGCACCAGACGATGAACGCCCTTTTCTGCTTTCAAGTAGCCGTATGCGTTATAGCCTTTGATCAGCAGCGTTACGCTTTTGATTCCAGCCTCATCTCCTGGCAGATAGTCCAAAACCTCCACCTTGAAACCGCGCTTCTCTGCCCATCGGGTATACATTCTAAGCAGCATCTGACCCCAGTCCTGGGATTCCGTTCCTCCGGCGCCCGGATGAAGCTCCAAAATGGCATTCAGCTTATCGTAAGGCTGATTGAGCAGGAGCTGAAGTTCAAACTCTTCAAGCTTGCCCGTCAGCGCTGATACATTCGTTCCGATCTCGGCAGCCAGTTCCTCGTCGCCTTCTTCCTCGGCAAGTTCGGCCATAAGCAGCGCGTCGTCATATTCCTGCTGCAGCTTCTGATATTGGTCCACACTGGATTTAACAGCGTTCATTTCGGCAATAACGCCCTGCGCCTTCTCATTATCATCCCAGAAATCCGGAGCGGCCATCTTCTCCTCAAAGTTAGCGATCATCTCCTGCTTGAGGTCTAAGTCAAAGAGACCCCCTAAGGTTAGTTAATTTCTTGCCGATTTCACGCAAGTCTTGCTTTACACTTGGATCAATCATGACTCACTGCACCTTTCCGTGAAAAATATACTTGAATAGATTTAATCAGGAAGAAACGGCTGAGCCGCTTACGGGAATCTCCCCGGCCCAGCCGTTCTACGTTTTCACCCTGCCGCTTTTACCTGCGGGTTAACCCTTAGGCATTTTGTCCGTGGCAGTTCTTAAATTTCTTGCCGCTGCCGCAAGGACAAGGATCATTGCGTCCCACCGTCTGGCCGACCGCTACCGGACGTTTCTCGGCAGGCTCGCCGTTTGTGGAAATCTTATTCTCCTCCACGACCGATTGACGCTCTTGGTTCGTCTCGATGTGAGCCTTCATGATGTAGGTCGCTACTTCTTCCTGAATAGTCGCCGTCATTGCATTGAACATCTCAAAGCCTTCAAACTGATATTCGCGCAGCGGATCGGTGCCGCCGTAAGCGCGCAGATGAATCCCTTGGCGAAGCTGGTCCATTGCATCAATGTGGTCCATCCATTTGCTGTCGACGGCGCGCATCACGATAACCTTCTCGAATTCGCGCACCAGTTCGGAGCCGAGACGTTCTTCGCGGGCCGCGTATTTCTCCAGCACCTTCTCGAAGATGAACTCCACGATCTCCTCCGCTTCCTTGCCCCACAAATCGTCGCGGGTAAGGGAGCCTTCGTCCAGCAGCTTGCTATTCACATAGTCCGCCACTTCCTGCAGTTCCCAGTTCTCGGGGATATCATCGCTGCAATGAGCCTGTACGACCCGATCGATGACCGGCCGGATCATTTCGATGACAACATCCTTGATATTGTCCGATTCCAGAATTTCACGGCGCTGCTTGTAGATGATTTCACGCTGTTGGTTCATGACATCGTCATATTGAAGAACGACCTTGCGGATATCGAAATTGTTGCCTTCGACCCGTTTCTGTGCCGACTCCACCGCACGGGTAATCATCCGGCTCTCAATCGGCTGGTCTTCTTCAAAGCCCAGACGCTCCATCATATTCAGCACGTTGTCCGCGCCGAAACGCTTCATCAGTTCATCGCCCAGCGACAGATAGAACTGCGTCGAACCCGGATCGCCCTGACGGCCCGCCCGGCCGCGAAGCTGGTTGTCGATCCGCCGGGATTCATGGCGCTCGGTGCCAATAATATGCAGGCCGCCGACTTCCGCCACACCTTCACCCAGAATAATGTCGGTGCCTCGGCCCGCCATATTGGTTGCAATCGTCACGGTGCCGGGTTGTCCCGCATGCGAGATGATCTCGGCTTCCGCCGCATGATGCTTGGCGTTCAGCACCTGATGCTTCACGCCCTTGCGCTTCAGCATTTCCGAGACGCGCTCGGAATTCTCAATCGATACCGTACCAACCAGCACCGGCTGGTTCTTCTTATGCCGTTCCACAATCTCCTCGACGACAGCGTTAAACTTGCCGTTCTCGCTCTTGTAGACCACATCAGGCATATCTGCACGCTGATTCGGCTTATTCGTCGGTACCTGGAGAACTTCCAGTCCGTAAATTTTCTTGAATTCCTCTTCTTCCGTCTTTGCCGTACCGGTCATTCCGGCCAGCTTACGGTACATGCGGAAGTAGTTCTGGAACGTAATGGTGGCAAGCGTCATGCTCTCGTTCTGTACCTGGATTTCTTCCTTCGCCTCAATCGCCTGATGCAGCCCGTCGCTGTAACGGCGTCCCGCCATCAGCCGTCCCGTAAATTCATCGACGATGACCACCTCATCATCCGTCACCACATAATCGACGTCGCGGCGCATAATGACGTTTGCCTTAAGGGCTTGAACAATATGGTGGTTAAGCGTAACATGGCTGTGGTCATACAGGTTCTCGATGCCAAAAGCCTTCTCAGCAAGCGCCACGCCTTTCTCAGTCAGCGCGACGGACTTCACCTTGATGTCCACGGTGTAATGCTCTTCAGCCTGCAGTCTCTTTACAAAGCGGTCTGCGGCATAGTACAGCTCCGTCGACTTCTCGGCTTGTCCGGAAATGATGAGCGGCGTCCGCGCTTCGTCGATCAGAATGGAGTCCACTTCGTCAATAATGCAGAAGTAGAGCGGGCGCTGCACCATTTGCTCTTTGTAAAGCACCATGTTATCGCGCAAATAGTCAAAGCCAAATTCGTTATTCGTGCCGTACGTAATATCGCAGGCGTAAGCATTCTGTTTATCGGCATGGTCCATGCCGTTCAGGTTAACCCCGACCGTCATGCCCAAGAAATTGTAGATTTGTCCCATTTGGGCGCTGTCGCGCTGGGCCAGATAATCATTGACCGTAACGACATGCACACCTTTCCCAAGCAGAGCGTTCAAGTAAACCGGCAGTGTACCTACCAGCGTCTTGCCCTCGCCGGTCTTCATCTCGGCGATCTTGCCTTCATGCAGCGCCATTCCTCCAACGAGTTGGACGTCAAAATGCCGCATGCCCAGCGTGCGTCTCGAAGCTTCGCGTACGGTTGCGAATGCCTCCGGCAGGATTTCCTCTAGAGTCTCCCCTTGCTCAACCCGAGCGCGGAACTCCTCGGTCTTAGCTCTTAAGGCTTCATCGGACAGCGCCTGAAATTCCGGCTCCAGTCCATTAATAACTTCGACCGTCTTCATCAGACGTTTGACATCGCGTTCATTCGTATCGCCAAATATCTTCTTAACAAGTCCTAGCATGGTTAACCCCTTTCATGCAACACAGATGGTGGAACCTCAGCCCATCCTCAACAATATTGAAAGGGCCGCTTTACCGTATCCGATTCCGCTGCTTCATAAATTGTATCAGTTTGTAAGAGTTGCCGCAATACAAGCAGAAGTCACCTGTTCTGCAGACATACTTATATACGCACAAGAGCCCCATCCGCTTCACGCGAATAAGGGCTCGGGTAAATTTTTTTCATCAAGTCTGTTTCGGCTATCCAAGGATGTTCTTAAGCAATTTCGGCGCCTGAATTATAGTTCAGCCTTGTTCAATCAATCCGTACTTGCCGTCATTGCGTTTGTAGACGACGCTAACCTCGGAAGTGTCAATGTTGGAAAATACAAAGAAATTATGTCCCACCATATTCATTTGCAGGATCGCTTCCTCCACGTCCATCGGCTTCAATGTGAAGCGTTTGTTGCGCACGACCTCCAGCTCTTCATCCTGTTCCTCCAAGGCGACGGAGCCCGCCGATCCATTTTCCACAAAAAGCGTCTTCAGGCTTCCTTCCTGGCGGAACTTTCGATTGAGCTTGGTTTTATGCTTGCGGATTTGGCGCTCCAGCTTGTCCACTACACCGTCGATAGAAGCATACATATCTTCACTGCGAACTTCCGCCCGAAGCGTGACACTGTTCAGCGGGATAGTCACTTCCACCGTATGAAGACCCCGTAACACGCTGAGCGTCACGTATCCTTCCTGGGTAGGGGGCGCATCGAAATACTTCTCAAGTCTGCTGAGCTTCTTATCAACATACTCTCTCAAAGCGTCGGTCACTTCAATTTGTTGACCTCGAATGCTGAATTGCATGGGCACTCCTCCTTTGCACCTTTATTATACCAAAACGTAAGCTCCATGTAAAAAGTTTAAAATCCTCTAATACGCTTTCAAGTACAAAAAAAAGACCTGAAGCGACAAGGCTCTCAGGTCCGCGGGTAAATCCTCTGTTATCGGTTGTTGAGCTTTCTATTCCGCTGTTTTTTACTTGGTCTGCACGGTGACGACTTCCACCGGCGAATAACTTCCGCTGCCGTTGCCCGCTACAAGATAAACCTTGTATTCCTTACCGCTGGCAAGACCGATTATTGTAATTGGAGTTCGGGTGCCGGCCGTAACCGTCAGAGTTTCGCTCCAGCCGCTGCCAACTGCTACACCCGCGGCGTTTTGCCCGTTCCATACCTGTACGGCGCTAGGAGCTGCGGTTCCCGTGGCAACCGACGGATCGGACGGAATCACCACATAACGAATTTGGCCTGCGGAGTCCCCAACCGCTCCATAAGTCACGTATACTACGGATGTTACGGTAGTCGATTCTCCCGGGGCGGCGTAGGTGACTCCCGTTACGGTGCTGCTGGCCGCCGTTTTGAAGTCCACTCGTGCTGCACTCAATGACTTATTGCCGTATTGATCAACAACAATGATGAATGCGGAATAATCCGTATTGGCCGTCAGTCCATAGACAGAAAAGGATACCGTGCTGCCGGCAGTCGCGGCTTTGAAGCCTTTATTGGCGACAGTAACGCCGCTTCCTGCCGAACCGAGATACACGTCGTTAACGGTTGGCAGTGCAGCCGTACCGGGTGCGACCACATAGTAGACCGAACCGGTGACGCTCGATGTCAAGTAGACATCAGCTGTTACCGCACCTACATGGCTGTAGGTTGCTCCGCTAACTGTCGGATACACGACTGTATCTCCGCCGCCACCGCCGCCGCCAGTACCGGCAGAAGGTGCCGGAGTAGGTGTAGGCGTTGGTGTCGCGCTCGGCTCACCGGAATAGTGGGCGGCCGAATTTCCGACGATGTTTACCGCCTCCGCGCGAGTAAGCGATTTCTTCGGAGCAAACGTGCCATTCGGATAGCCGTTAATAATCTTCAGATTGGCCGTCGCTGCAACCGCTCCACGGGCCCAGATCGAGATTTGCGCAGCATCCTTGAACGTCGCCTGTGTCGTATCGTTGCTCAGATGCAGTACATTTGCGGCAATAACCGCAGCCTCCTGGCGTGTAATCGGATTGCTCGGACGGAAGGTGTTATTCTCATAGCCACGGATATAGCCGGCTTTAACCGCTTTCGCCACCTCGCTGTAAGCCCAGTTCGAGGCCTTGACATCGGTAAAAGTAACCGTTGCCGTGTCTTTAAAGCTGAACAGGCGATTGATCAGGGCCACATATTCCGCACGTGTAATCGCTTTGTTCGGTTTAAAGGTGCCGTCCGGGTAGCCCGTCAAATATCCTTTGTCCAACCAGTCCTGCAATTTGCTTTGCGCCCAGTGACCTTGAATATCCTTAGGCGTGGGGGCAGCGGATGCGGCGCTAAGCGAGCCGAACACCATCCCGATTCCAAGCATGCCGGTCAGAAGACCGCGCCAAAACTTTTTCATTCTGTCGTTCACTCTCCTATCTTTGTGGTGGGAATAGTCATAAGCAAGACAGAAGAAAGCTCAACGATTACCCATCATCCAAGTTCTAGGATGAATTAACAAATTCCTGCTTGATTTTTTACAAATCATGCATTCTTCTAAAAAATGCAACAAAAAAAGACCCCGGAGTTTCCAGGGTCTTACGCTAGCGTTGTCTCAATTTGCTAACCATCTACCGTATATGTAGGTCGGCTGTGCCGGATGATTATAATTTGATTACGTTAGCTGCTTGTGGTCCGCGTGCGCCTTCCACGATATCAAACTCAACGGATTGTCCTTCTTCCAGCGTTTTGAAACCTTCGGTTTGGATCGCGGAGAAGTGAACGAATACGTCGCCGCCTTCTGCAGTCTCAATGAAACCGTAACCTTTTTCTGCGTTAAACCATTTTACTTTACCTTCCATTGCTTGAACATTCCCTTCATCATCAAATGAACGTGAGTTTTGCTCACAATTCTGACTATAACACCGCCGCTTCTCCATTGTCAATTGGGATAGAAAGTGTTTTCTCTCTTAAAATTCCCAATGATTTTGTCCCGGGAACAAGCTTTAGCAAACTCAAAATTATGAACATACTTTAACATAACCGCTCAGATCGGTTTTGAATCATTAAATCGATTTAAAAATTTTTTCAAAATAGCCATCATGCTTCCTAATGCTTAAATTAAATTCCCTGCAGCAATTGGGTTAATTGGTCAATGATAAACTTCTGGTCTTCCTCTTTCATATTTGTATCCGAAGGAAGACAAATGCCGTTTTCAAACAGATGGCGGCTCACATCCAGATCCTGTTGGTGGCTATAATATTTAACATCTTTGAATAGCGGCTGCAAATGCAGCGGCTTCCAAACCGGGCGTGATTCGACATTGAAGCTTTCCAAATGCAAAATAATGTCGGTAACGGAGGCGGCGATAGTGCGGGGCTCCAAAGTCATCGCCGTCAACCAGCGCGTGGAACGGCCATAAGCAGCCTCAGGCATAAACCGAACGCCGCTTATTGGGGAGAGCGCTTTGCGGTAATTCTCAAAAATCTCTCTTTTTCGGGAAATACGCTGCTCTAATACCTGAAGCTGGCCCCGCCCGATGCCCGCCAAAATATTGCTCATTCGATAGTTATAACCCAGTTCGCTATGCTGGTAATGCCTTGCCCGATCCCGGGCCTGCGTAGCAAAAAAACGGGCCTTTTCCAATAAAGCCAGGTTGTCCGAAACAAGCATCCCCCCGCCGGAGGTCGTAATAATCTTGTTGCCGTTAAACGAAAACACGCCCAATTTGCCGAACCTTCCGCTCATTTTGCCATTGCAGACGGCTCCAAGTGATTCTGCCGCATCTTCAATAATCGGAACTTCGTATTCATCGCAGATTTGTTTAAGGCGGGCATAGTCGGCGCTTTGACCATACAAATTGACAACAATGACCGCTTTGGGCTTGTTGCCTTTGGAGGAATATTCCCGCAAAGCGCGTTCCAGTGCTTCAGGAGACATATTCCAGTTCTCCGGCTCTGAATCAATCAATACCGGAAGGGCGCCTTGATATAATATCGGATTAGCGCTAGCTACAAACGTAAGAGAGGAACAGAATACGATATCCCCGCTTCCCACGCCAAGCAGCACTAAGGCAAGATGAATAGCCGCCGTGCCGGAGCTAAGGGCTACCGCCCCCGCGCTTCCGACATATTCCGCCAATTCCGTCTCAAAGCTGTCGACATTTTTCCCAAGAGGAGCCACCCAATTGGTCTCAAAAGCTTCGGCAATATACTGCTGCTCCAAGCCGCTCATATGCGGTGAAGACAGGAAAATTCTAGGTCTCTCCATCATGAACCTTCCTCCTTCATTTCTTCTGCTTAATTCTATTAACACCGGCTCAGTAGGAGATTGTTTTCTGAATCCATTCGTCCGTCCCGGAAATTTCTTTTAATCTGCTCACAATACTGCTACTCGTATTGGCCTTCCCGTATACATTATCCATCTCCGCCACCGACTTCCGGAAACTTTCCGATAACGCACCATGAAGCGCGGGAGCAAGCTCGGCGGCATCTTCGGAAATATCAATCACGTTCCCGGAGCGCTCTCTTCTCCCCTGGCGGCTCCCAATATTAATAACCGGCACATGAAACGAGGCTGCTTCTATGATGCCGGAAGAGGAATTCCCAGCCAGAACAGCTGCATTCTGAAGCATTGTCAGATAATCAAGATGCTGCAGGTTCGTCACGCGGAACAAATGGGGGTGCCGGGCAAATTGATTATAAACTTCTTTGATCGCATCGGCGCCCGCATCCGCGTTCGGCATTACGCACAGCAGATCTTTTCCGCTATCCAGCAGAATCTGCACCATCTCTTTTAAGATTGCCAGGTTTGCAGCCTCTGTGGTCACTGGATGATAGATGAACAGGATATAGTCGTTAGACATATTTAAATCGTATTTTTGTTTGACCTGCGCAAGTTCGGGCAAGCGCGTGTTCATCATCGTTTCAATTCTCGGCGCCCCGACTACATGAATCCTCCACGAATCCTCGCCCATTTTAATTAACCTTTCCCGGCTCCCCTCCGTAGCGGTCAAATGAACATGGGATAATTTACTGATAGCATGGCGCACAGACTCGTCAATCGTGCCCGACACCTCTCCTCCATGAAGATGAAACAGCAAAATGTTCATATGCGAAGCAGCAATGGCGGCGGCAAGCATCTCACCACGGTCTCCGAGAATCAGCATACAGTCCGGCTCGATCATTTCCAGAGCTTGGGTCATGCCGAGAATCGCAAGGCCTATGGACTTAGCCATATTCCCATGCGTCGAGCCTTGAATAAGGCAGTCCACTTGAGCGGAGATTCGAAAGCCATCCTGTCGGATATGCTGTATGGTATAGCCGAATTGCGGCGACAGATGCATTCCCGTCACCAGCAGATGGAGATCCAGATCCGCATCCTCTTCTATAGATTGCAGGATCGGGTAATAAATTCCGTAATCGGCCCGCGTCCCTGTGACAACGAGCACTTTTTTCACATCAGGTCTTCCCATCGTATCAATTCGTCCCTTTCCATATCCCGCATCAGTTTTCTGCCAATTAGCTTCTCGTAGAATCCAGGCTCAATTCCGGTTCCGGGCCGTTTGACAGCTATATCTTCCCCAGTTAGTACATGCCCTGCACTCAGATTTCTAGCGATAATCAGACTCTTTCTGGCCACAGCCCGTGTAGCCTTCTCTGAAGGCATACATCTCTTGATTCCGTCACCCTTCGCCATCTCCACATTACGGATTGCCTTTACCATGGCTGTGAACTGATCCGGTTCCAGTGACGCCGCATGATCAGGCCCAGGCAGAGAACGGTCCAGCGTAAAATGCTTCTCGATAATTTTGGCCCCGATTGCGGCAGCCGCAATCGCAATTTCAATTCCGTCCGTATGGTCAGAATATCCGGTTGCCCGGCCATACGTCCGCTTCAACGTATCCATTGCCGCTAAATTCACGTCCTGAAGCGGCGCCGGATAGTCGGATGTACAATGAAGCAGAGCCACTCCGCAATTCTCCAATGCAGCCAGAGGAGCGCGGATTTCATCAAGTTCCGCCATGCCTGTCGACAGCAAAACCGGCAGACCATAACGGTTGATTTGTTTCAAAAAAGGGATATTATTCATGTCTCCCGATCCGATCTTGAATGCATCGATAGAGATGGAATGCAAAAAATCGGCACTTTCTTCATCAAAAGGAGTAGAAAGAAAATCAATGCCTTTTCCCGCGCAATATTTCTGCATGTTTGTAAAATCTTCAAAGCTGAGCTCCAGCTGTTTGAGCATCTCCAATTGGCTGTTCGAAGACATCGTATTTTGTATTTGATACTGCGCTTTTGGAGCATGCTTGGACACGAGTTTGTCACTGCGAAAGGTCTGGAACTTCACCGCGCTTGCTCCGCAGCGGACAGCCTCGTCAACTGATTTCAAGGCCAAGTCCATATCACCGTTATGGTTGACTCCGATTTCCGCAATAATATAGATAGGGGCCTGTCTATCTGTGAAAATATCCCTTACCGACAAAAACACCACTCTCCTTAATCATACGCTTCGTCCTTACGCTACCCATTTTGACCCAATATAAACTCCGCAAGCTTCAAATCAAATTCTTCGTCGATATCAACGGAACGCTCCCTTGGCATGATGTAACCGGCATTGCAGTCACCCACCATTTTATTGCCGTTAATAAGCAAGTCTCTGGTTAATATATAGATAGCCCCGTTAAGTGCGTATAATTGCTCCATTTCCTGTCTTCTGAGGTGAACCGTCTGTCCCTCTTGATAAGATTCCAGCCTTCCTTCCCGCATCTTTCGCAGCAAATAAGGATAGGCAGGAGCCTCCGAAACACTCTGCAATGAGTCCGCCTTCTGATTCAAAAAAATCTCAAACGCAGTATTAATATCACTCGCACTCCGAAGCGGCGAAGTTGGTTGAAGAAGAAGAATATACTTGAAATGCCTCCCAAGTTCCTGTTCGTAGAAGGTTACCGCGTGACGAAGGACATCAATGCTTCTGGCTTCATCCGTAGCCAGCTCTGCCGGACGGATAAAAGGCGCCGATGCCCCCGCGCCCCGGGAGAACTCGGCTATTTCCAGGCTGTCCGTGCTGACCGTTACCTCCGACACATAAGGACTTTGCAAAGCGGCGTGAATGCTGTAGTCAATCAAGGGCCTGCCCGCCAATAAGCGCATATTTTTATTGCGTATCCCCTTTGAACCTTTCCGGGCCGGAATGACCGCCAGACAATCAGCGCATGTCATAAGCCTCTCCTCTTAAACCCAAGGCTGTATTCTTTAATTAATGAAGCGATCTCCGACAGATTCAGCCGAGGCGCCGTGAAAGAGGAATATTCTTGGCGCTTAGCAGGCGAAAATCCAGGATAATATTGTTCTTTCGGATTAAAAAAAGAAGGAATGATATACATTTTGTTATTCTCAAACGCTCTCTCCGACTCTTCCAGCGTCATCAGTTCCTCATACAGCTTCTCCCCTGGGCGTATGCCCGTTTCTATAATTTCACTGCTTGTGCCGGTTCCCGTCGCCTGATTGTAAGATTCAATAAGACACTGGGCCAGATCGGTTATCTTCAGGATTGGCATTTTAAGCACAAACACTTCTCCGCCCTGTGAATGTTCCGCAGCATCCAGCACCAGTTGGGCAGCCTGCGGGATAGACATCATAAACCGGGTCATTTCTGCATGTGTAATGGTAACGGGCACTCCTTTGGCAATCTGATCGCGGAATAAAGGAATAACAGAACCTCTGGAACCCATGACATTCCCAAACCGTACACAGGAAAAAATCGTCCCTCTGCTGCCTTTATAATGGTTGGCTGCCGATATTAGACGTTCCGACAGCAGTTTGGTTGCTCCCATTGTATTGGTCGGGTTGACCACCTTGTCCGTACTGATAGCAACCATCTTTTTAACATTATGCTCAATGGCCGCCTCAATTACATTCTGAACACCGACGACGTTGGTCTTGACGGCCTCCATCGGGTTATATTCGCAGGAAGGCACATGCTTAAGCGCGGCTGCATGAAAAATGTAATCCACGCCTTCCATTGCATAATTCAGCCGCTTCTGGTCGCGGATATCGCCTATGAGATAACGGACATTGGAGTATTCTTTCAGTTCCTGCTGCATTTCAAACTGCTTGCTTTCATCCCTGCTGTAAATCCGGAGTGCCTTCGGGTTGGAGCTCAAAATTTTACGGACAATCTCGCTTCCTATGGAGCCGGTCCCGCCTGTAACAAGAACAACCTTGTCAGTATACATGTCTACCTCTTTTCCCGAAATGAACTTTCCGTTTCGATGACTTTCTCTACGCGAAGGATGGCTTCTGACATAAGTTCATCCAAGGTAGGAATAACCTCGGCAATATCTTTTAATAAGCGCCCCAGTTGGTCGTAAATTAAATCCGCTTTGGCTATCAGGTTCTGCTCGGTGATAATCATCGGCAGCGCTTGGTCAAATCTCGCAACCTCCAAAGGAATAATCGTTTCGAAAATGGGAGAAAACCATTCTCTGTTGGCAATCCGGCCCCATAACTGCTCAATCTGTTCGATGGTGCTCTGGGCTTTAGCGGGTCGTGTGCGGCTGAATTCACGTATTTTGCCGAGCGTTTTCTCGATTGCATAGATTTCGTCTTTCACTTTTAGTAGATCTTCGCAGGTTGCTTTCAGTCTTGATTTCACAAACTCCGCCTGTTCCAGTTGAAACGGCCGTCCCCTATGCTGCAGCCAGTCCCCGATAACATGTTCTGCCACCTGCTCGTTCTTCAGCTCTTCATACAGTTCATCGATCGGCCGGAACGGAACCCCTTCAATCACGGCACCGTTTCGGGTCGTATTGATAAACTCAATGTCCGGAAGCTCCGAAATCATGCTCTCCAGAACTTCTTTCATAAATAAGAGACCGTCCTCAGTCGTATTGTAAGTTCCCTTAACATTTAATACCTTTAGGCTTGCTTTTTGCACATTCTGATTCGTCTTCTCTTCAGCAAAATGCCCGATGCCGTCCGTATAAAACTTTTGATCAGGAAAAGATAGATCCTGTCCCGCCAAAAGAATACGCTTTGCGCCCAAAATAGCGGCCAACTGGATCGCATTGGCGGCAACCGTAGCTGCCGGAGTTAGTAGTATTTGTTCCTGATTTATTCCCATGAAAAATTGAGAAATGAGATCGTTTTTCATGATACCATAAATCCGGTTCGTGCCTTTACGTTCGGCTATTTCGTAGTAGGAGGACGAGGTAAAGAGCAATGGAGCCTGCAGTGTATCCGGATTGGAAAAAATTTTATTATTCACCGGATGCCCATCCATGATAACAACTGCATGAGGCTGAATTCCATTTTTGATCAAAGCCTGAATACTGGAGCCGCCAGCGATGATGATCGCATGCTTACGCATCTTACGAATCCATTCGATATCTTCTTGCAGCGAAGGCCCGGAAGAGACAATAATGGCGCTTGAGCCTTTAGCGGAATATAACATCTCTTCCACAAAAGGAGAGTTGAGACCGTCAGACAGATGATACAAGTAATTGCGCATCCAATCCTTTCGAAAAAAATTCTCCGTGTGCTTGTTTGTGAAATAATTGCTGCGGTAATCGTCGAAATCCTTTCGAAGCTTCTGCAAGGTTTCCGTATGATCCTGCAAATAGCCGCGCATAGCGACAAATGCCATTTCTTGCTGAACATAGCTGCAAAGCAAATGAAATAACAGTTTCAATTGCGACTTTCCAACCGCAACAGCATACAAATTGGGTGACTCCAGAACCGGCTTCAAATCATATTCAACCAGCGAGTTATAGAACAGCTCCACATCCGGTTCATACACAAATAACCAGCGGTCAGGGTATAAATCCAACAGATCGGCTATACTGAATCCCCTTTGGAAGCCGTACACAAATACAATCTTGCAGCTTCCAACAGAGCCCTCAACCGCTTGAAGCCAATCTGTATCACGTTCAAAACCTTCCATATATGAAACCTTCGGAGACAAGCCTTCCTTCTCCAGCCCTATCATTTCCATAGAAACATGGGGGAATCTTTTCTCTAAAATCTCGTTATTTGCCTGAAAGCAGGTCAAGGTAACACCGCCCATCCTTGATTTTAATAAGTATTATATCGGAAAAATAATGTATGAAGTGAACAAAAAAACCACCACTTGAAAAATGATGGTCTACAATATCTTATTTGTGGTAATCGACAAACCAACTGTCGGGGCTGTACATTTTCTGATAGGCCTGCTGCTGTATTCGAATTGCACCCTTTTTCTCAAGCCATTGTCCAGCCTCGTCTTTCAGCTTCTGCATACGTGCAAGAATTAAATGGTCATTTCCGAGCAGCGCATGAATTTGTGATTTATGATTATCGTCGATTTCCGCCCGGAACGTCTCCAGCTTCCTGACCAATTCCTCCCTGTCCTCTGTAAAACGTTCAAATTCCTCTTCCGTAATCTCATCCAGCCGCTGCAAAATTAGGTCCGTAATCTCCTTCAAATGAACCAGCAACTGCTGAATTTCCATTTTTGGCATTACAGATCACCCATCGTCGCTTGCATTTTGCTAGCTTCCACCCAAGCTTCACGCAGCTCCATTAAATGTTCCAGCGCTTCCTGTGCGGGAATTATGTTTTTTTCAATATTGGATTTGATTAGCAGATGAAGCAAGTATTCATAAATGGCCAAAAGCTCCTCTGAGATTGAATAGTCAAAATTGAGCGCCGAGATTAACTCGTGAATAATGGCCTGAGTTTTGCATAGATAGTTGTTGGCTTTCTGGTAGTCGGATTCTTGAATCCCCTCAATGCCGGCGCGTAAGAAGCGTACCGCCCCATCGTATAGCATAATCAGCAGCTTGGGCTTGGAAGCCGTCTGCGCCTGTGTCTGCTGATACATCTGATTAGGCGACTTAAGCATCTACATTCCCTCCCTCGGTTAGGCCATTCCTGATAAAGAGCTGGATGAACTGTTATATCTGTTAATGGCAGTTTCCATTGCGGTAAACTTTTTATAGTAATTGGTCTCTATTCTATTAAGGCGGTCCGTCATATCGCTGATCCGCGTATCCAGACTATACAGTTGTTCACCAATAGTACTGTTGGAGATAAAAGCTGCCGTGAGATCGGTGCTTACTTTTGATGTACCAGCCGTTTCGGTCAATCTTTGCAGGGATACATTGCCAATCTTCTTCAGTTTTGCAATGATCCCGTCTTTGTCAGTATAATTGTTGGTTAATTTCGTAGCAGCATCCTGACTGCCGAAAAACTTGGATACGATGTCCGGATCATTATCAATAGCCGCACGAAGCTTATCCTGATCAAGAATCAGCTTGCCTCTCGTTTCATAAGTGCCGGTTGTAATCCCCAGTTCCGCCAAAGAAAGCGGCTTGGGTTGGCCAAATCCATCCACTCGGCCGATGTCCACGCCTTGTATCATCGCATTGCGCATATTGGATACAGCATCCATCAAGATACTGTCGTTCTTCAGCATTCCGCTCTTGGCCTTATTCGTCCAGAGCGTAATTTCATCTTCCTTCATATCTGCCTTTTGTTCGGTGGTGAGCGGCGCATACTTGGAATATCGTTCTTCACCGATCTTGTTGTTTAATGTGGATAACACATCGTTATAGGCATCAACAAAGGATTGGACATTTGCAATTAACGCATCGGAGTCTTTCTGAACCTCAATATGGGTTGAAGCTCCTCCCTCGGTTTTTAGCGTAATGTCCACGCCATTTATTTGGAATGTATTCGAAGATTTAGTTATTTCAAGGCCGTTGACGGTGAGCTTCGCGTCTTTGCCAAGAGAGGAACTTAGTTTGAACGCACTCGCAATACCCGCATCCACAGTAATGGCCGTTGCCCCGGTCGTCTTGCTGGTCAAGGACAATCCGGAAGTTTTATCATAAATCGCCGTTACACCGGCGGTCTGGCTCGCATTAATCTTTCCAACGAATGAATCGATCGTTTCGCCCGCATCCAGCGAGATGGTTGCACCGCCGATTTGTACGGAAGAGGGAACGGCTATTGATAATGCGGACAATTGGGTGCTTCCATCCTGCGCTGTCCATGTGGCTTTGTCCGTAACCGACTTGGACGCTGTAGCCAGATTCGTAACGGAAATATCCATGACTCCCCCATTGGTAGCGGAAGAGGCCGTGGCGGTGATCGCGTCTGTATTTCCTGTAACAACCGCCTTTTGGGCGTTAATTGAAGCGCTGAGACTTAACTTTTGCAGTTTGTCTTGAAGAAAGGAAACCAGCTTCGTGCTTACTTCTCGGTATCCCTCACGTTTCCATTCCAGCACTTGCTTCTGTTGATTCATTTTATCAAGCGGTGCCTTCTCCGCCGTCATCAGCTTCTTGACGATGGAATCAATATCCATGCCGCTGGCCATTCCAGTTATTCTCGTAACCATTCGCGCACCTCCTAAATTTTCTTATCGACAATCAGTCCCGTTACTTCCATCATTTTCGCTACGGCATCCAGAATTTTTTCCGGCGGGACCTCACGGATTAATTCTCCGGTCTCTTTATTCTTTACCTTAATCATTACAGCGTGGGTCTCCTTATGAATGGATATCTCCATCAGTCTCTGCGGACCCTGGATCGCGTCGATGGTCTTCTGCAGCTCCATAATGGCTTTCTGGGAACTACTCGGCTCGCCGCTTCCATTCATTTGGGCTGCTGCCGGGAGAATCTCCGGCGTCGAATCGGATGAGGGCTTGGTCTCGTTTCTTGTATTCGCTATCGCAGGGACAGCTGCCACCGGACTTAAGCCGCTGAGAGAATTAATTGGCTTCACATCGTTTTCCTCCTTAATCGAACTTCAGCGGGAGGGTGTCCGCCCGGACCTGTATTCACTCTGTTACCTTATATATCGGCAGTAGCCGGTGATTATTTAGTCTATAGGAAATTAATTCAATTTGGATTCTTCATAATTTGATTTACAGAAATTGAGAGAGCCGCTCTCGTGTGAGCTCTCTTCATTAACCAAGAAAGGCCCTGCCAAGGGCAGGGCCTTTCTTGCAAAAACTAAATTCCCGAAGCTTAACGAAGCAGGGACAATACGCCTTGCGGAGCCGAGTTGGCTTGCGCCAGCATAGATTGCGAAGCTTGAAGCAGGATGTTGTTCTTGGACAATGCAACCATTTCCTTAGCCATATCAGTGTCACGGATACGGGATTCAGATGCTGTCAGGTTCTCAATGGTAGTACCCAGGTTGTTGGAAGTGTATTCCAGACGGTTTTGCACAGCACCCAGGTTAGCACGTTGCTTGGCAACACTAGTAATTGCGGCTGTCGTTGCACTTAAGGCAACACCCGAGGTCAAGCCCTTGAATCCTGTGGTTGAAATACCTTTAATCGTAATTTTGAATGTATTGTCATCCGCTTGGATGCTGACCGTGGATGTGATCTTGATGTTGTTGAAGTTCGTATTACTCAGGATGTTGTCGATTTGCGCACCCAGCTGTCCAAGCTCAGCCTTGATATTGGATTTGTCGCCAGCACTGTAAGTGCCGTTAGATTGTTGTACGCCCAGTTCTTTCATCCGAACGAGCATGGAGCTGATTTCGTTCATTGCGCCCTCAGCCGTTTGTGCGAAGGAAATACCGTCTTGAACGTTGCGTTGAGCTTGTTCCAGACCGCGGATTTGACCGCGCATTTTCTCGGAGATGGAAAGCCCAGCCGCGTCGTCAGCCGCGCGGTTAATACGCAGACCGGAAGACAATTTCTCCATGTTCTTGCTGGCTGCTGAAACATTCAGACCCATGTTTCTGTGAGTGTTTAAAGCAGGAATGTTGTGATTGATAAGCATATTATTTCTTCCTCCCTGAAATGAAATTAATCCACATCCTTGTGGTAAACGCCAAACCGTTAAGGTCGGCCGCCCTGCGGTATCGGCGTCTACTATACTTATCGACCGAAGTCCGGTAAATGTTTATATGGAGAAGAAAAGATTTTGAATAATTTTAAAAAAGTTTTAAGTGGCATCCAAATTAATTATTCTTGAATTCATCAATTGCCAGCTTGACCTGTGCAAAATTCATGGCCGCCGTTTGGTTATTCAACTGAATCTCCTCAAAAACTTCTTGACGGTAAATATCAATTTCTCTCGGCGCGCTGATTCCGATCTTAAGCGTGTCCCCCTCGACCGAAAGAACCGTAATTACAATGTTATTCTGGATAACAATGGACTCTCCCTTTTTCCTGGCCAACACCAGCATTAGCGCTCACCGCTTTCTTCAGTATTGGTCCACAGGAAATGCCTGGTCGTATACGCCGTATCATGCAGCACAACCTGTTTGGCCATCCGTTTCTCAGTATTCAACACTAGTGGAGCCAGTAAATTGACGGTTGTCTTCTCCCTGTCGGAATGCCAGGTTACAATGCAGCGGACAGAAACCTGCTCCCGATTGTCGATCTCTAGAAGCTGAATGACTTCATCCGAAAGGATGAACTCATAGTCGGGTCTGAGGTGGAAAGGATCAATCGTAATAAACGAAACTTCAGGCTGATCGATTGCACTCAATAAACTGAAAAGCTCATTATGCTCTTCCACACGATACGCCTTCAATTGCTCAAAGCCTGGCAATCCGTTCGGAAATTGATACACCGGAAGGACGGTGTCTGCTGCAGCTGTCTCTAACGTTTGATCTGGGGTCATCATTTATCCTCCTCGTCATGTTAACAAAAAAGCCACGGACGGTCGTCCATAGCTTTGTCAATTCGAATAGATCGTTATTACTGGCGAACTCATACTATCTCATGAAGTCCATCAGCGTCGGTTGCAAAATTTGAGCGGATGATTTAAGTGCTGCTTCGTAGACAGTCTGAGCAGTTGTAGCCTTAATCATCAGACTGGCAACATCGGCATCCTCGGTTTTGGCCTGAAGCGTTGTTAAATTCAAATTCATATCTTGCAGGCGAGATTGTACCAGTTGAATGCGATTGGTACGGGCTCCGACTTCGGAAAGACAGGACTGCATCTTCGTGGCCCGGGATTCAATCTGCCCGAGCTGCGCCGAAATATTCATGTAATCGCGGTTATTCAGCGCGGTTATCAAATCGTCCATTACTTTATACACATTGTCCGAATCCGTGGACTTGCCAAAGAAATCATTGCCTGAAGTATTCACCTGATATACGGAATCACCGCCAATCGCATATTTCACAGCTCCATCATCAGTATCAATCTGAGAGAAGCTGGTGATGGAACCGGAAAGAACATAGGGCGCCTTATCGTAATTCTGTCCGTTAAAAATATATTTCCCCCGCAGTTGGCTATTGCCGATACTGCCCATTTGCTCTTTCAATTGTTCGACTTCCATCCTGATTGCATCCAGTCCGGACTGCGGAACCGTCGAGCTTGAAGCCTGGACCGTAAGCTCTTTGAGCCGCGTCATAAGCGCTGTTGACTGCTGCATCGTGGAGTCTGTATAATCCAGCCAACTGACAGCGGAGTCCGCATTGGATTGATATTGTTCATTGGAAGCCAATTCCGCGCGGTAACGCAGAGCATAGGTTACGCCGACAGGATCATCAGAGGGCTTGTTAATCTTGCGTCCTGTGGAAATTTGGTTGCTCATATCGCTCAGCTTGCTATAATTACGGTTTATATTGCTGAGCGTTTGCGTACTCATCATCCCTTGCGTTACGCGTAATGACATATCTTTACCTCCTGGCCATGGATTAGAGTCCTACTCGGCCCGTTCCGTTTATTAATTTATCCAGCATTTGATCAATTGTGGTCATAAAACGGGAAGCAGCGCTGTAAGCATGCTGAAATTTAATTAAATTCGACATTTCCTCATCAAGAGATACACCGCTAACCGACTGGCGGCTCATCTCAACCTGTTCGGTCAGAAGCTGGCCATTCTCGGATTGGCGTTTCGCCTCTGCTGTCTGTACCCCCAACTGTCCAATAATCGAACTGAAATAATCATCTACTGTGCCGGGTGCGGTAAGCCCTGATGAGAATTGGAAATTGGCCGTTTTAAGTCCCGCTACCGCCAGCGCCAGATCACTGTTGCCTACAAGAACCGATTCGCTGCTGGTTCCAACTTTTAACACACGCATGGAGCTGGCAATTTTATTGGGGTCACTCGCAATCTCGGGATTAAGTGTAATGTTCCGCCCCGATAAGCTTCCACCATCCCTTGACGTAAAGAGCGGGATTCCAGTCTGGGGGGTTGCCCCGCTGACAGTATACCCTAATTGAAGCAGACCATTAATGCCTTTTACCGTTACCTTCGTGTCAGAGGACAACGTTCTATTGTTATTGGCGTTATTAAAGGTTACGTTCACACCGTTAATGTCAAGTACGGTTCCTTCCGGCAGCACCGTTCCCGCAGGCAAAGTAACCTCAACATCACCGGTAGCCAGTGTAACAGCTAAGTTATCTATTTGCCTCCTGTAATCCGCTACGTATTGATTTTGGGATAAAATCATCCCGAAGACTTCCCCGCCGGTCAGGCTTCCTCCCTGATAGGCCGATTGAAGCGTTTCGGACGATACCTGAGTAACCTGAGTGCCTGTAACGACAACCTGTCCACCCAGCGTTACCTGATACCCGCTATCCAGCTGGACTACTTGAACGTTAGCCAATTTAGAGAGCTTATCGATTGCTAAATCCCGCTGATCGCGAAGATCATTCGGATTATCCCCGAGACCTTCCAGCCGGGAGATATTGTTGTTAAGATCGGCCACCGTATTTAAATAGGAATTGATTTCGGTTGCTTTTAAGGCAATACTGGAAGTCAGGTCCGAAGACAGAGCATCCAACTGAGCACTAACCTGATTGATAGCATCCGTAAGCGCCAACGTAGTTTCTTTAACAACGGTACGATTAGTGATGTTCTCGGGGTCTTGGCTCAGATCCGACCAAGAATTCCAGAAATTATCAAAAACCTTACGAATACCCGAATCGGTTGGTTCATTCATAATCGTTTCGAGCTTGTCCAAAGTGCTGTATCTGACACTCCAACTTCCGAGCGAAGTGTTCTCGTTACGGTACTGATCATCGAGAAAGGACTGTCTTACCCGTTCAATGGAATTGAATTCGACACCCGTCCCCAATTGGCCGGCAGCCGTCGAACGTAAAAAGGCGAGTGCTTCCATCGGTCGGGACGCCTGCATTTTGACAGACTGACGTGTGTACCCCTCCGTATTTGCGTTGGCAATATTGTGTCCGGTAGTGTTCAGAGCGGCCGTCTGTGTAAACAGGCTTCTCTTGGATGTTTCTATCCCATGAAATGTTGATGTCATAAGCGTCTTCCTCCAGAGTTATGCACGAGTGTCAAAAAGGCCGGGGCTTTGCACCTTGCCTGACTTATTCGCAGGATGATTATATGTTGCTTCCGAATCGGTATAGTAGGACATACTTTCAATAGAGAACTCTGTATAGGTAAGCACTTGATTAAGCAATTGATGGTTCAGCTCATTAAGCGCCTTTAGTTTCAGGAGTGTGGCGGCAAGAGTAGATTGGGCCCGAAAAAGCTTTTCCTTATCTTCAGGATCGAAAAAGAGGCGCGTTAACTCAGTGAGATTAAGGTTTAATTGGGATTTTATCCCAAAATACTGCAAAATTTGCTGAACCGCTTCCTTGCGATCCTCTTCCAACTGTTGGACTCTCTTATAAACTTTGGCTTCCATGTTCATAATACTGATCAGTTTATCCACCTCATTGGAGATGAGCGCCTCTTTCTTCTGCTCCCCCAATTCAATGAATTTCAAATGCTCCTGATTGTGAAGATCCAGCAAATGGATCAAACGTTCCAAGAGCATTATTATTCACCTGGGCTTTCAGTAGACTGCTTAAAATAAGGGGCGAGTTTCTCGGCGAGTGCGGATGCGTCGACTTGATAAGTACCGGCGGAGACCTGCTGCTTGAGGCTTTGGATTCTTTCAGCGCGTTCTTGATCTACCTTCCCGCTGTTTTGCGCTTCCAAAAGCTTCATGGCTTCCGTAGAAATCGTTACCTC
This sequence comes from Paenibacillus zanthoxyli JH29, assembly GCF_000520715.1. GTDB lineage: Bacteria > Bacillota > Bacilli > Paenibacillales > Paenibacillaceae > Paenibacillus_AQ > Paenibacillus_AQ zanthoxyli. The sequence goes on along the minus strand of NZ_ASSD01000020.1, from coordinate 2,376 downwards.
GTCTTTGCGTGTGTTCTTTTTCATCTGATCCTGCCTTTGTGATTCCATACTGCGTTGATACGGATTAATCGGGTTAATTCGTCCGGTATCATTAACTTTCATTGCTAACACCTTCTTTCTAATATAAAGAGGCCGATAATCTTTACTAAGTTTATCGGCCTTGATTGAAACATACTTTATACCTGTAAGCGTAGTTTTTGCGGAAATTATTGGCCGCGCAGCTTGTCTACTGCTCTATAAGCCCCTGCGGAATCCTTCCGGGGCGCTTCCGAAGCAGCAGCTTCCTTGGAGGCATTCATCAAATCTTTGGTCAGTCTGCTGCGGCAGCTATCGCACATATGTCCTTCTCGGATCAGCGTTCCGCATACCTCGCAGGGGTACATCATATTCGGCGCATTCGCAATAGAGATTCGGCCTTCTCTAATAAAACGGGTAATTTCTTTGATTGAAATCTCAGTCGCGTCGGAAAGTTCTTGAATGGTAGCGGTTCTATGTTCCCGCAAGTATTTTACACAAATCTCGTATTGATGTTCCAGTTCCTTAACACATGACTGGCAGAGCTCTATGACATTCTTGATGTATATCCGTCCGCACCGCGGGCAATTATCAATATTCATGACTGGCAGCTCCTCCTTCCTTCTATTTTATCCGTGATTAGACTGTTCATGCTCCTAGATTACATGATTGCAAGGATTTCGTCTACTTCCTGCTGCTTGCCGCAAAGATTTCTTTACGAACGAGCCCAGGTCAGGCTGTAAATTTCGGCCCGGATTCCAGACGAAATTGCCATTCCTTGCAGCGTATCGGCACAGGCCCGGATAGTGCTGCCCGTCGTGTAGATGTCGTCCACCACAATAATTCTTACCGAAGGTGATAAGGATGGGGGGACAGTTCGAATCCCGGAGTTAGGGCTGTCAGGAAACGGAATCCTTCCAGCAAATGGTTGTGTCCACACCGGATTCGGAACAAAAGCGCGCTTCATATCGGCAAGCCGCTCCGCTCTCCCCTTAAAGCTCTGCTTGCCAGTATGATGCGCTCGGATAAGCAGTTCCATAACAGGGATTTTGCGGTGAGCCGATATGTACTGGGCCAGTCTTTCCGCCTGGTTGAAGCCGCGTTCGGCGAGCCGGAGACCGCTGACAGGAACGGGAACAAGCAGATCCGCGTTCCACTTAAGCTTCGCTTCAGCCTCGATTTCGGCCTTAAGTATACTGTAGGCGCTGTCCAGCATCCGCGAGAGCGGCTCGGCATATTTTTCGTCGCCCCGATATTTATACTGGCTGAGCCATTGACGCATCTCGCTGCTGTAGGCGACGGCGCTTCGGTTACGGATAAGAGAAGAACCGTCTGACCCGCGGGCGCAGTCCGGACAGCCCACATGGCGGCCGCACTTCCGGCAGCGGGGCTTGCGTATCCAAGGAATGGTCCGCGCGCATGCTTCGCAGATTCCGGGGAGCACGGTTGACTGGTGTCCCAAACGTCCGCAGGATAGGCATTGCTCCTGTCTAGGGGCCAGAAGGGAATGGGCGGCACGCAGCCAACGGCCTATATTTATTGGATATTTCGCCATTCAAAAACCCTCCTTATGAAGATAGCCTTTGCTGCGGGCAATCCGATTCATTGTCCGAATCTGCGCGCATGCGCCCCGCTGCGAACGGTTCCACTGCGCGGAAGCGAACACAACCCGGCCCTTGGGGTCGCCCTTGGAGCGGCCTGCCCGGCCTGCCATCTGCACCAGAGAAGCCTCATCAAAGAGCCTGTTATCCGCATCCAGCACAAAGACATCGCTTCGCGGCACGGTAACTCCCCGCTCCAGAATGGTTGTTGTTACGAGCAGGGAAATTTCCCGGCGGCGAAAAGCGGTCACCTTTCCGGCCCTTTCGGAGTCCTGCGATGAGGTTCCTTCAATAACGACGCCGGGCATAGCTCGCCGCAGGAGCTGCAGCAGCGGATCAATCTGCGCGATGCGGGCTGCAAACAGAAAAATCTGCGCCTTCCGTTCGAGTGACTGTCTTAGTGTTCTTAATAGCTTTAGCGGCAGCCGTCCGCGCTTCAGGCAGTCGGCAACTGAGGGCATCTTCAAATGTGCCGGCACCGGAAGGGGAAAACCGTGGAACCGGACGGGAACTCTGGCATACGCCAGCCTTCCCCGGCGGACTTCCCGCTGCATTTGCGGCGGCGGCGTAGCCGATAAGTAAATAAAGCTTCCTCCGGGCTTACAGGCCCCCTCGGCGGCAAACGCGAGCATGGGATCGTTATGGTAAGGAAAGGCATCCAGTTCGTCGATAATGACAAGATCGAAGGCCTGGTGGAAACGGAGCAACTGATGCGTGGTCGCGAGGGCCAGCCGGCCCTCCGCCCAGCGGTCTTGGCTGC
>NZ_ASSD01000019.1 GCF_000520715.1 Paenibacillus zanthoxyli JH29 | reverse complement strand
CTGCCGGCTACCGGTCACCGCTCCGCCGCACAAAAGTATCAACATGGCCGATGTCACAATCAGGCTTGCTGCCGTGGAGAGTTGTTTCTTTTTTTTCATGCAATTATTCCTCGCTTTGATTATAATGAACAATGGTGCGCAAAATTTCGTCTTCACTTCGAATCTATCATACTAAAGGACTAGCCAAAATAGTCCTATAGGACGTATAATATGGGTAACAAAAGTGGGAATAAAGTCTATTATTTTTTCGATAGAACGGAGAAGCAGTATGAAAGTGTTGGTCACAGGCGGCTACGGCTTTATCGGATCTCATGTATCCGACCGCTTTCACAAAGAAGGCTATGATGTCTACATTATTGATGATGTGTCATCGGGAAGCAAACGCAATATCCAATTTTCGCACAAAGGATATGTTCTTTCTATTAATGATCCCAAATGCGAGGAGGTATTCCGCAGTAACAAGTTCGATGCCGTAATCCACCTGGCCGCGCAAACCGGCGGCGCCGCATCAATGGAATCTCCTCCTCAGGATACAGAGTCCAATGTTCTCGGGTTATCCAACATGCTGACGCTGGCAAGCCGGTATGGCGTCCGGAAATTTATTTTTGCGTCCTCGGCAGCAGTCTATGGAATCAGCGAAGATGCTCCTTTACTTGAAACCGCCCCCCTCTCCCCCCGCTCTCTTTATGGGATCAATAAAATGATAGGGGAAACTTACTGCGCCAAGTGGAAGGAAATATACGGACTGGATACCGTTTGCTTCCGGATGTCCAATGTTTACGGGCCGCGTCAGGGGAACAAGGGCAAGGGCGGTGTGGTTTCCGCTTTGATGAACCAATTGATGAAAGGAAACGGCATCACAGTCTACGGCGACGGTAATCAGACCCGCGACTTCATCTACGTCGAGGATGTCGCCGACGCTATATTCAGGGCCTCCTACTCCCCGATCAGCGGCGTCTACAATTTATCGGCAGGCCAAGAGAGCTCGATTAATGGGCTAATTGATGAGCTTCAGATTCTGCAAGGCGGCGAAGCGCGCATCAACTACGCTTCGGCCCGTGAAGGCGATGCTTACCGCCAGGTGCTGGATAACAGCCGTATTATGCATGATCTGGATTGGGCTCCCAAATACTCTCTGCAGGAAGGACTACATAGAACTTGCAACTGGAAATCCGACAAACAAGGCGAGCCATCCGAACAACCCTCCGCATCAAGAAAAAACTCGACTTTGCGCAAGAAGCTGAACCGTCTGCTGCCTTACGCGGAAAATCTCATTGCATTTGCTGGGCTCGCCTTGATTGACAGCCCTCTGGAAAGCACAGAATTTGCCGGACTTGATTTGAAGCTGATCTATATTATCGTCATGGGCATTCTGTATGGCAGCCGCCAGTCCATGCTTGCCGTGATGCTGTCTGTTCTTCTGTTCATTCAGGAGAAGCTGGATAACGGCCGCGACCTGCTTTCCTTGCTTTATGATACGACCTTGTTCTTCCAGATGGCTCTGTATCTGTTCATCGGTCTTGTCGTCGGTTACAGCGTCGAGCACCGCATCAATAAGCTTAACCGCGCCGAGCGGCAGCTGGCCCAGGCCGGTGAAAAATACACATTTCTGTATGAGGTGTATGAAGATACACGCTCAGTCAAAGACGAACTTCAAGAGCAAATCAGGACAACCGAGGACAGCTTCGGCAAAATCAATGCGGTAACCAAGGAACTGGAAAGCCTGGAGCCGGAAAAAATCTTCCTTGAGGCGGTCGGCGTGGTTGAGAAAATCATGAGGACCGATCAGGTCAGCATTTACATCGTCAACAAATCCAAGCAATATTTGCGTCTGGCCGCCCATTCCTCCGGCGCTTCCCTGGCTGCTGCCCGGTCCTTGAAAGTAGATGAGCATCCGCATATTAAGTCCCTGATGGAAGGCAAACGTCTATATGTCAATAAGGAGCTGGTGCCCGGACTCCCCTTGCTTGCCGCTCCGGTCCTTAGCGGAGAAGAAGTCGTTGCCGTCGTATCCGTTCATACCGTCGAGTTCAGCCGTTTCACCCAGTATTATCAGAACCTGTTTAAGACGGTGGTGGATCTCATATCCTCCTCGCTGTCGCGCGCCCATGCCTACGTTGAAGCCGCAGGTGACCGCAGGTATATAGACGGGGCGGATGGCCGGATTTTGCGGACAGAGGCTTTCAAAAGCATCCTGGCCAGCAAGCAGGCCGCCAGCGAGCGATTCGGCGTTGATTATGTGCTGCTCTCCACCGGACTATGGAACGCATCCGCTGAGTTGGCCGAGATTATCCATACTTCCCTGCGCGAGACCGATTATCTGGGTCTATCGGAAGACGGGGAACTGCTGATCCTGCTTAGCAACTCCAATCAGAAAGATGCCCAATTTGTAATGGACCGTTTGTCAGAAAAAGGCGTGCATCTGCATGAAGGGATGGAATCCTTCTATGTATAGGCTCCTTTATCTAATGTATGTAGCGGCATGCGCTTGTTATTTCTTCCTGCGCTTTCGGCGATCCATGCCTGAAGCGGCTGTAAAGGTAGCCTTTGCGGCCGCTTTCCCGCTCATCGGCTTTCTGCTTCCTTTGTTCTGGCGGCAGCAGCGGCCGTCCGATGAATCGCAGCGTATCCAAACGCTGGAAACGTACCTCCGCCAGGATGAGCAACCCGATCATCTGAAGGTTTCACATTTGTCCGAGGACGAGAAGGAACTGAATATTGTACCGCTCGAAGAAGCGCTGCTGGTTAACGATTTAACCTCGCGCCGCCGGACGATGATTGATCTGCTTAAGCAGGATGCGACCGAATATCTGGAAGTGCTGCGCATGGCTGTCGGCAATGAGGACACCGAAACCTCCCACTATGCTGTTAGCGCGGTTGTGGAGATCAAGCGCAAGCTAAATCATGCCTTGCAGGAATTTGCCGTCCGCTACGAGACGAGCCGGGATGATGCCCATTTCCTGGCCTCCTATGCCGAGGTGCTGCAGAATTACATGCGAAGCGGATTTCTGGATGGAAGCACCCTGTTGCAGCTTAAAGCTTCTCTTGCCGATGTGCTGCAGCACTGGACGGAGGCAGATCCTCACGCATTCGAAGCACATGAGCAGAAAATGCGAATTGAGCTGGAGCTAGGGAACTATCTGTCTGCTGAGCAGGCGGCAGTCTTAATGATGGAGCGGTTTCCGTATCGCGAGGAATCCTATCTTGCACAGATGAATCTTTCTTTCACCCTAAGATCGCCGCAAAGGTTCGACCAGGCTCTCCAGGCGCTGAAGCAATCACCCGTTCGTCTGTCGAACGACGCTCTGAAATTAGTTCGGTTCTGGTCGGAAGGAGCCTGATGAAAATATGATGAAGCAGCCTATGAAACTGAATACCCGCATTTACAGCATCATCATCTTTATCATCCTGCTGGCATTGATCATGTACATGACGCAAACCCAGTATTTCCAGCAGTTTAGCCACAGCCGGCATAACGAGAATTTGACCGAGAGCTGGAAGGCCGAAGCGGCCTCAGCCTCCTCTCTTTCCCCGCAGTCCGGCCCCCCATATTGTCTTGCCTATGACAGCACGGACGAATTCAGCGCCAAAGTCAATATGCAGGTAAGCCGCACACTGGGATATATGAAGAAGGAAGCCGTCACAACGGATCTGAGCAAAAAGAAGCTGACGCCTTCAGGCTGCGCCGCAGTCATTTTAACGGTCACGGACCTTTCTTCTATTGGCAGTCCGGATGTCTTGGCCAGTTATACGGATCAGGGGGGCCATGTCTTCTTAACCACCATGCCGGAGCAAAATGATGCGTTTTACCGATTGTATCGAAAGCTGGGCATTCTGAACGCCGGAAATTATAAGGATGAGGCCGGGGTGCAGTTGGAGGATGAGGTACTGATTGGAGAAACCGGGCTGCACATCGATGACAAATTTATCTTGAATACGGTGATGGAGGTGGAAGTGGATTCTTCGGTCACCGTGCACGCTACGACCTCGGAGGGAACGCCGCTCATATGGAGCGTCCCAAGCGGGAAAGGGTCTTTCATGGTGTTCAATGGCACGATGCTTCAGGAGAAGATCAACCGCGGACTGATTGCCGGGGCTATCTCCATGATGATGCCGGACTTCATCTATCCTGTCTTCAATTCAAAGGTGGTTTATATCGATGACTGGCCGGCCCCGTATGGCAGCTCGATTGATGATGCGATCTACAAGACGTACAAGTTGAACCGGCATGGCTTCTTTAAGGAAATATGGTGGCCGGATATGCTTGGAGTTGCCAAACGAAATGATATTAAGTACACCGCAGTGCTGATTGAGTCTTACCAGAATCGCGTGACTCCGCCCTTTGGTTCTCCATCCGATTCCGACCCTAACGGACTGATCAGTTACGGCAGGGAAATTATTAAAAGCGGCGGTGAAATCGGCCTGCATGGCTATAATCATCAGTCGCTTACGATGGACCCTGATACCAGCACGGCGTTCGATTACCAGCCCTGGAACAGCACCAGCGACATGACGCAATCGATTCAAGAGGCTGTAAATTATGCTAAACAAGGCTTTCCCGAATATACCATGTTCACCTACGTGCCTCCGTCCAATGTGCTCAGCCCGGAAGGACGCGAAGCGATCAAAGCGGGCTGGAAGAATTTAGCTGTGATCTCCTCTCTTTTTCCGGATGATGCTGCCGGAATATCGTATGTGCAGGAGTTTGAGCTGGCGAAGGACGGTATTATGGAGATGCCACGGGTCACATCCGGTTATAAATCTACCCCGTTTGAACGATGGGCGGCGGCAAGCGTGCTGACAGCTAACGGGATTTTCTCCCACTTCATCCATCCCGATGATATTCTTGATGCCAAGCGGAATAAGAACATGAACTGGGAGAGTATGTACAAGAACTTCTCCGAGATGATGTCCGGATTGAACGAGCGCTACCCGTGGCTGCGCGCCCAGACTTCGATGGAAGCGGCCGTCGATATGAAGAATACGCTGACAAGCAGGGTGGATTTGCAGCAGGATGACGGCTCTATCAAAGGTTCGGTGAAGCCTTTTGAGAACGAGTCTTACTTTATCTTGCGGACCCGTAAAAAGGTCGGGAGCCTGTCAGGCTGTTCTGCAGATAAAATCGGCGACGGCATCTTCTTGATTACCGTCCGAAAAGCCGACTTCACTATTCATTTAAGCGAGGCATAAGTTCATGAGAATATGTATTATTGCGGAAGGCTCCTATCCCTATATCACCGGGGGCGTCTCCAGTTGGATTCATTCTCTGGTTACCAGCCTGATAGAGCATGAGTTTATTATTCTGGCTATTGGAGCGGAAGAGAAGCAGCGGGGGGCTTTCAAATACCAGCTTCCTTCAAATATCGTTGAAGTGAAAGAAATCTTCCTGAACAGCTATCTGAATGAGGTAAAGCCGCGCAGGGACCGTCTCCGGCTCACTCCCGCCGAGCATGAAGCGCTGGGCTCCCTGCTGGGCGGCGGCACTGCGGTGGATTGGGCCGGTCTGTTCGATTTGCTGCGTTCAGGGCGGGTTACCTCCGCCGTTCAATTTCTGATGAGCCGGGAATTTTTCCGAATCTTGTCCAAACGCTGCCAGGAAGATTATGAACATGTGCCGTTCACCGAAATGTACTGGACCGTCCGGTCCATGATGCTGCCGCTGCTGCTGACGATCCGTGAGGATATTCCAAGAGCCGATCTGTACCACAGCGTGTCAACCGGGTACGCCGGAGTCATCGGCGCCCTCGCCAAGCATCTCTACGGCAAGCCCTATCTGCTCACCGAGCACGGCATTTATTCCCGCGAGAGAGAGGAAGAGATTATCAAGGCGGACTGGGTGCAGGGCTATTTCAAGGATTTGTGGATTCAATACTTCTACCGGCTGTCCGAGGCTGCTTATACGATGAGCGATCAGGTCATTACACTCTTTGGCCGCAACCGCGACATTGAAATTGAGATCGGCTGCGACGAGCGGAAAATCAGCATTATCCCGAACGGAGTCAATGTCGCCGACTATGCGGAAGTCGCGGGGCCTCCCCTGGAAGGCGGCCCCCTCCGGCTCGGCGCCATCGTTCGCATCGTACCGATCAAGGATATCAAAATGATGATTCAAAGCTTTGCGCTGGTTAAACGGGAACTGCCCGAAGCGGAGCTGCACGTTCTGGGCCCCTGGGAGGAGAACGAAGATTATTACCGCGAATGCCTTGAGCTGGCGGCAGCGCTGCAGGTGCAGGATATCATTTTCACAGGCGAGGTTAATGTGCGCCAATATTTGAAACAGCTCGACATCATTCTGCTCTCCAGCATCAGCGAGGGCATGCCGCTGGCCATTCTTGAAGCGATGGCTGCGGGG
>NZ_ASSD01000018.1 GCF_000520715.1 Paenibacillus zanthoxyli JH29 | reverse complement strand
GCTTCCGACGCCAACCTCTATGGGGTTCTACCCCGAGGCCGGCTCTAGCAGGGCGGAGGACCGCAGCATGCGGAAGCTGCTCGCTTACGGCGTGCCGGTCATGCTGGGGATGCTGGCCGCTCCGCTGATCAGCCTGGTGGATGTCTTCACCATGCCCCGCCTGCTGGCTTCCGTCGGCGGCGAGGCACAGGCTATGGTGCAGTTCGGCATTTACAACCGGGGCCTTCCGCTGGTCCAGCTTGTAACGATGCTGGCGGGCTCGCTCTCCGTCCTGTTCATTCCCGCCTTGGCCGAGTCCAAGTTCCGGGGGGATTTAAGCGAGATCGAGAGTCGCTGCCGCCTGTCGCTGCGCTGGTTCTGGCTGC
>NZ_ASSD01000017.1 GCF_000520715.1 Paenibacillus zanthoxyli JH29 | reverse complement strand
TTCAAATTCCAGAAACTTGATAATCAACAGGCGTGTTATTTTTTAGTTCTTGCAGTGTTTTAACTTTCTCTTTACGTCTTATTTGTATAATGTAAAAAGAGTACAGAATTTCTTAGCAGATATGGCGTATAGTTAATGTAACAGACTTTGCAATTCTATCGAAATGGAAAGTAGCGGGTGAAATTATGCGAAAGAAAAGAGTACTGCTGTTTTCGGAAGGCTTTGGCACAGGACATACAGGGGCCGCCTATGCTTTGGCTGAGGGGATTAAGCGCCTTAATCCTGCGGTCCAATGCCGAGTCATCGAGCTGGGCAAATTCCTGAATCCGACGGTGGCTCCATGGATTCTTTCCGCCTACCGCAAGACCGTGAGCAGCCAGCCCAAGCTGGTTGGAATGCTGTACAGGACGCAATATCACAGATCGCTGAACCGGTTCACTAAACTGGCGCTGCACCGTGTTTTTTATACACATGCCCGGCAAGTCATCGAGCAGCTCAAACCAGATCTTATTATATGCACACACCCTCTTCCCGCCGCCGTCGTTTCCAGACTGAAGCATCTGGGGCTGAAAGTGCCGCTGTACACGCTGATTACCGACTACGACGCGCACGGCAGTTGGGTTAACGCTGAGGTGAACCGCTACCTCGTCTCCACCTCTCGGGTAAAGGCGATCTTGACGGGACGCGGTATTCCTTCCGATCAGGTGAAGGTAACGGGAATCCCTGTGCACCCTAAATTCTGGGAACGATCCAACAGGGAGGCGCTCCGCCAGGAGTTGGGACTTGCTGATAAGCCCACTGTGCTTATTATGGGCGGCGGCTGGGGCCTGATGTTCGGCGAAGAGATCATGAACGCGCTCACGGCCAAGATTGATCATATCCAGCTCATCTTCTGTATGGGCAGCAATAATAAACTGGTGGACAAAATGCGCAGCGACCCAAGGTTCCAGCATCCGAATATCACGATTCTCGGATACAGCAGCGACGTCAACAAGCTGATGGACGCCGCCGATCTGCTGATTACGAAGCCGGGCGGCATGACCTGCACCGAGGCATTGGCCAAAGGCATCCCCATGCTCTTTTATCAAGCCATTCCCGGGCAGGAAGAGAAAAACTCTCAATATTTCGTCGAGCTCGGATTGGCCGAAGTGCTGGATTCCGAGACGGTTGTAGACAAATGGTTCCGGCTTCTCCAGCGCGAGTATGCAGAACTTGAGAAGCAGCGCCGTCTCCGGCTTTCCCCTGACCACTACCAGCCGAATCATTGCGCGGTAACGGTGCTGGAGATGCTGACCAAGCAGGGAAAGCTGTCCGGGGAGAATGGCTCCCCGGCGCAGGCGCTCAGCGATAAGGCGGTGTACTCGACGCCGTAATTTATTGAATTTGGGATACGCCCAAAAGGACGATCCGGCTGTTTGCCGTTCGTCCTTTTTGTTTTTGCCTGCGGCGGTTTCTTAAATCTCCACGCTCTCTCCGGCTTTGAGCGGGAATCCGGTGATTCCCTCCTGCTTCAGCCGGTTGCAGAACTCCGCTCCGTCCTGTTCAATCACAGGGAAAGTGTTATAGTGCAACGGGATCACCTTGGCTGCCCGCAGCCAGTTCGCCGCCAGCAGCGCATCGTCCGGACCCATCGTCAGCACATCCCCAATTGGAAGCGCGGCAACATCGATAGCATTGCGTTCCCCGATCAGTCTCATATCCCCGAACAGCGCCGTATCACCGGCATGAAACAGCGTTTTGCCTTCAAGGGTCAGCAGAATTCCCCCGGGCTGGCCTAGATATATCCAATAGTCGCCCTCCTGTATGGAGGAAGAGTGAAAGGCCGGCGTATACTTAACGGTAAACCCGGAATAGGCCAGTTTGCCGCCTATGTTCATGTGCTTGACCTTCGCGCCTTTTATCCGGCAGTACTCGGCAAGCTCATAGACCGCGAATATCGGGCAGTCGTTGTTCCTCGCAATCTCCACCGCATCGCCGAGATGATCGGAGTGCCCATGGGTCAGCAGCACCGCATCCACCCGGATATTCTCCGGAGCGATTCCCGAACCCGGATTTCCCGATAAGAACGGATCAATGATGATTTTAGCGTCAGGCGATTCAACCAGCAGTGCGGAATGACCGTAGTAAGTAATTTTCATGATTATTCCCTCCTCTACATAATAGTAGATTACCCTATTACGAGAAGATGAACTATCGATAAAAGCTATGATTTCCAATTTTTTCTGAAAAAGTCTGGGAATGATGGACGGTAAGATCCTGGGCAAGCTTAAGCGAAAGAAAATAATAGGTATCGTCAGTGACTTCCTTGACCCCGGAAAGCGCAGCGTTAACAGCCCTGATTGAGTCCTGGTTTGGCTTTACCCGCTTTAGCCGCCCGTTGGCTACCGGACTAAACTGATGTTTCTGGTATATGACCGCTTTAATAGTATTGGGAAAATGGGCTGACCGCAGCCGGTTCAGAACAACGTTGGCAACTGCCACCTTGCCCTTGTACGGTTCGCCTTCCGCCTCTGCCATTACGATTTTCTGGAGCAGAAGCACTTCTTCTTCGGATACAGCGTAGCTCCGGGTGGATTGGTCGCGCTCTTCCCGGCTTAATAGCTTAGTCCGTGAGAAGTAAAGTATTGCGGGGGGATGTTGCTTGGTTAAAGCAGTCTTTTTATCCTTGGATTGGCCCGCTGCTGTCCCTGCCACCTTCAGCCTCGTTTCACGCTTCTGCGGCTGCCTGATTGGGACGGCTGCGGAAGCTTTGTTCTTAGCCGTTACGGACGCTGAGGCGCTATTACCTTTCAGAACCAATGGTTTTGTATTCAACCATTCGGAGGCGGGCACAGGCTTCCAGGCGGGCACAAGCCCCTGGGGGACGGCGGATAGCTCGGGATGGCTCTGCCGGACTATGGCGGCTCCGGCAGTGATGGCCGGCTCCGCCACCGGCTTGGTCCTATCACCCGCGTTCACAACGGTATGGCCAGTCCCGGGCGCAGATGAAAGCAGCGGGGACTGCAAACGGCCCACATAGACCTTGTCCCGCTCTTCGCTTAATCCGAGCTCTGGCAGCAGCAATATTATCGCAGAGAAACACACTAGAATTACGCCGAACAGCGGCAGCATCCAGCGGTTTTGTTTAAAAATAGACATTTCAATCCTCCTAGTTTTTCGGCACATTCTTAAAAATGTAACCCAAAATGGGAGGTTTGAAAACTACTTTTTTGAAATTGTTATGGTTTCGACAATTTCATACATCGGTTTTTTGTGCATTCGCGTAACAAAAAGGACCCATTCCTCAACCTCCCAGGACATGCGAAGAGCCTCCGCTTCTTGCGTAAATGCATCAAGATGTCCTGGGTCAAAAGCGCGCTCTCCCCTATATTTGCGAGCCAGCGTCACATGGGGCTTATAAGCGCGCTCCTCGGCGCGAAATCCCAGCGGCAGCGTAGCCGCCACGATCCGGCTATGCAATTCCTCCAGCCGGTCCGTCTCCCCGCCCACTCCCGCCCATAGGACGCGCGGAGCGGACGGAGGCCCGAAGATGCCTGTTTCCCGCAAAGACAAGGTGAGCGGCCTAAAGTCCCTTGCCGTCCCCTTCAGCGCCGATACAAGCTCCGGAATGGACCGGGGGTCGGTATCGCCTAGAAACTGAAGCGTTATATGATAATCCTCTTCATGGGTCCATTTGGCAAAGGACAGCTCCCGTGACAGGCTGCGGCACATGCCGCCTATGGCCCCGCGAAGCTCGGGCGGCAACCTCACCGCTGTGAACAATCTTTCAGAAGCCGTTCCGCCAAAACCGACCGCCGCTTTATCATTCATCGTCGTTTCACCTTTTTCCGCAGATTTGATATTCTTTCCGACTGCCGCCGGCCAATACTAATGGCACAGCCAAAGCGACCGCTTAAAGGACCCTTTGGACACGGTGCAGCCGCCTTTAATTGAAAAACCAGCTGCGGCGATGCTCTCCTCTACCGGCTGTGTAGAAATAATAACCGCGCGGCCGGTTAAGCGGCGGAGCGCCTCCAGCATCTCCTTGGTGTCGGCCGGCGAGAGAACCGAGCACAGATTATACGGCATATCCAGTATGGCCGCGTCATAATGCCCGGACAGATTTCTCATATCGCCGAGCGTCACGATATTCTCCGGATAGCCAAAATGGCGCAGATTCCCTCTCGCCCCCCGCACAGCGAGCGGATTCAGGTCGCATCCGGCCATGTCCATCCCCATGGACAGCCCTTCGATCAGCACGCTCCCCATTCCGCAGCAAGGGTCGAGTATCCGGAGGCCTTCCGGACGCGGAGCCGCGATGTTGGCGGCTGACCGGGACAGCGCCACGCCGAGTCCCGTCGAATAGTTGTGCGGCTTAACCTTGCGCCGCTGCCAGCTCCTGTCGCTCTCGCGGTACTCGCCGAGCAGAAGCATGCCCTCATGCTGTACCAGACCGAATACGCGGTCCGGCGACCGCATGTCAGCCGTTCCGGAGATCTGCCTGCCAACCTTCCTCTCCAGCTCTCTGCGCTCTTCGTAGGTTCCTCCCCCTTCCTTGGGACAGAACAGCTTAAAGGTCTCTCCTTCCCCAAGCCTGATGCCGCCTGCGAAATGCGCTATTTCCTCTTCCGAATCCGAAGCGCATAAAATGTCGATTCTCCCCGATAAGAAAGAACTTCGGCTTGGATCAATCTTTTCCCGGGCAATAATCAGGCCAGAAGCTAGAACATCTCCCTGCAATAATACATCCAGCTCCAGAGAACACAGTCCGCTTTCATTCTCATGGCTGCGGTACATATACAAATAAGGCGTCAGTGTATAATCCAATCGGTATAGCCCTGCCTTTCACAGTTCATTTAAGAAACAGCGGGCATTCATCCCGCCGCCGCATTCTATTATACCTGAAAACGGGCCGCCGCTTGCCGGGACAGCTATCCTCCACTGCGGTATCTATCAAATGCACACAAAAAACGCCCGTTCTATATTACTATAGATTAGGCGTTGAAATTTAATCCAGATCATAGATTGAGCCGACTTTTAGCCCGAACAGCTCATTGTAAATTTTCTCGGCAAAAGCATCGGTCATTCCGGCGATATAGTCGATTACCATATGCTCCCAGGTCCAAATCGGTCTTGGCTTACGCTGGTCCTTCTCAAAACGCTGCAGCCAATCGGTAGGGATGATCGCTTTCGACGTATCGGGGTCCAGGAACGCCCCCCACAGCCTCCGTACAATCCACTCGCTGCGCTTTTGCAGCCGCTGAACGCGCAGATCGCGAATCATCGTCACCCAGGCAAAGCTCTTTAGTACGCTTACCGTACGCAGCAGGTCCTCGTCTTCTTTTCCTTCCTTGATAAAGGTAACCTTCTTCCAATCACCGTCCGGTATGACGCCAAGGCTGGCGACAAAAGTGCTGACCCAGTAGGCTTTGACCTCGCGGCGGGTCCGGGAATAATCATGCTCGCAGGTCGGCATCTTTTCCTTCCAAATCCGCAGGAACGAGTTCAGCACCTCTTCCACTTTGGGCCGGATCGCTTCCTCTGTCCATCCATGCCAGAAAGAATCCTCCAGCGTCATGATTTTCTCGACAATGAGCCTTAAAATATAAGGGTCATGCATGAAGAATTCATGGACCTCAATCTTTCCGGCTTTGATGCCGTCCTCAAGGTCATGGGCGGAATAAGCGATATCATCGCATAAATCCATCAGCTGCGCTTCGAGCGTCTTCTTCCCTGCCGGGATGCCCCATTCCGAGCGGATATGCGAGATATATTCCCACTCATTGAGATACATTCCCTTTTTAAGCGTCGTTCCGGGAAAAGGGTACTTGTTGATCCCAAGCAGAACGGCATCGGACAGATTGAGTCCGTCGATGTTCTCGCGCTTCTCCAGGAACATGATGAGCCGGAAATTATGCGCGTTACCTTCAAAATGCTCATACTTGGTTCTCATCTCGTTGTAAATTTCGAGTTTGCGTGCCGGGTCCGCTCCGGTCACCGCCGCCTTCTGCGCGGTTTTCTCCTCAATTAAGCGATCCAGAATGTTGTCGAGCACTTCTTCCCCTTTATGTCCAAATGGAGGATGGCCGAAATCATGGGCAATCGCCGCGCATTCAACCACCTCCGGATCAATGACCAGTCCCGGATTCCCGGCTTTCTCCAAGCCCACTTCCGGATAAGAACGCAGCAGGCTCTTGGCCGCCTCACGCGCAATTTGAGCCACCTCAAGCGAATGGGTTAACCTCGTCCGATAATAATCCCCGGTACCTGCTCCGAATACCTGCGATTTCCCCTGAAGCCTGCGGAAGGTCGGCGAATGAATCAGCCGGGAATAGTCACGTTCATATACAGCCCTTGATGTCTCCAGGCGGGTAATCTCCGGATATTGGCGGTGTTCTCTTAGTTCATTCAGTCTCATGCTCCCCTACCCCTTATATGATGGCTATCTGTTTTTAATACTACATTATAATGCATTTTCGGCAAAAGTTTCACCACTCCCGGTTATTTTTTTAAGGCAATAGGAGTAAACCGGCAGCAAAGCAAACGCGATTCGCTGCACCGCACGATCTTAACTTTTAATTATTCGACACATATAAATTTCCCATAACTTAACTCTAATGTATTTGTAAATTTATTAACATTCTGTTATTCGGTCTTATTAACCCTTTATCGCCAAAATTTCCGATTTTTTGGGTTATGGTAAAGATTTTCCGTGAATTTTATCGATATTACTCAAACTACCTTGATTTTCCAAACATCATGTAGTATGATTTAACTATATAGATTATGATTTAGATATAATCAGTTATAAATAGATATAATTAATCATCAAGATTTACATCACATACAACTCTTATTACCCAAAATTGAGAGGAGAATGTACCATGAAAATTAGTGCCAGAAACCAATTGGAAGGCCGTGTAGTAGCTATAGAGGCAGGACCTATCAATGCAAAGGTTGTTATTGACGCTGGCGGACAAAATATCACTTCCATTATCTCCTTGGATGCCCTTGAGGAGCTCGGAATTAAGGAAGGCGCTACAGTTACCGCCCTTTTCAAAGCTTCTTCCGTCCTGTTGATGGCCTAAGGCGGTTAGCCGCTTTTTGAATAGCAGACGCAAAAAAGAACCGGACGTACATCACTTGCGTGTACACCCGGTTCTTTTCAGTTCCCTGCACCCTTCAATAATTGCGTCCGGATAGAAAATAAGGTAGTCTTGTGTTAGTGCACCCATAGGTGTGATGGCTGCTGACGCAGCCTACTTCTTAGGAGGATTTACTCTATGTCTGACAATACATCCTATACAACCGAAGAGGTTGCCCAGCTGCTTAAAATATCAAAACTGAAGGTCTATGATCTCATTAAGAAGGGCGAGCTTTCTTCTTACCGGGTGGGCAAACAGATGCGTGTAGATTCCTCGGACCTGGAAATGTACAAGCAGCAGTCCAGAGAGAGCGGGCGCCAAGCGTCCATGCTCCATTCTACTAAACCAGGGCTTCACGCGATAAGCCCTGCACCTAGCATTCAGACCCCGGCGACATACCGTTCAGCCACGCGTGAAATTGTCATCACCGGCCAGGATATCAGTCTGGATATCATAGCACAGCATTTGGAGAAGTTCTCCCCCTCGCTGCGCCCGCTGCGCTCATATGCGGGAAGCCTTGACAGTCTGATTTCCATGTATCGCGGGGAATCCGATATCGTCAGCACCCATTTGCTTGATGGCGATTCAGGCGAGTACAATATTCCTTATATCCGTAAAATGCTCGTCGGCTCCAGCTATCTTGTTGTTCGTCTCTTAGGCAGGGCCGCCGGCCTGTATGTACAGAAAGGCAATCCCAAAGGGCTTTATGACTGGAAAGACCTGGGGCAATCCGGTCTGCGGCTCGTTAACCGGGAGAGAGGTTCAGGCGCGCGGGTGCTGCTGGATGAACAACTGCGCTTGAACGGAGTGAAAGCACAGAACATTGAAGGCTACAGAGCGGAAGAAATCAGCCATGTGACGGTTGCTGGCAAGATCGCCCGCGGCGAGGCTGATGTCGGCGTCGGGAATGAAAAAGCTGCCCGGATTGTCGAAGGCGTGGATTTTATTCCGCTCATCCAAGAAAAGTACGATCTGGTTATGCTGAAACGGCCGGATAATCAGGATTGGATCTTGGCGGTGCTCGAAATATGCCGCTCCCAAGCACTTCATAACGAGCTTAACTCGTTATATGGATACGATCTGTCCGAAACCGGGAAGATTATTTACGAGACATGAAGATTATTTACGAAACATAATGAATAGCAAACCCTCCCTATCCTCAGGCTGCTGATACTGCCGGATTGGGGAGGGTTATTTACTTTCTTTATTAGGAGTAGCGGTTGACAAACATCAGCATGAACGCCGATATTGCGATAATCGAAATGACCCACAACCAGGCGAGCGTCATGTCCCCTCCGTCCACAGCCACATAAATCGCTGTAGGAATCGTCTGCGTCCGGTTGGGAATATTGCCAGCCACCATAATTGTCGCCCCGAACTCGCCGAGGCCCCGGGCAAAGCCGAGAACATAGCCCGCCGCAAGCGTTCGGATCGCCAGCGGGAGAGTAATATAGCGAAGCACTTGAAGCTCTCCCGCCCCCTGAGCGCGCGCCGCATCTTCCAAATCGCGGTCAACTTCTTCAAAGCCTGCCTTTAGCGTACGATAAACGAGCGGAAAAGCGACAACGACGGCGGCAATGACCGCCGATCCCCAGGTGAACAGAATCGTTCCACCGGTTAAATTCTCGTACCATTCGCCAAGCCAGCTTTTTCTTCCCAATACGACCAGAAGCAC
>NZ_ASSD01000016.1 GCF_000520715.1 Paenibacillus zanthoxyli JH29 | reverse complement strand
CCGAGCCGCCTCAGGGCGATAAGGTAATGAAGGCCAAGGCTGTTATTCGGTCCGCGCAGCAGCTCGGCTAAGCTGTCACCGTTCAATTTCGGTGCGGAGCCGGTTCCCGAATGGTCATCCGGACCGGCATTGCGTTCGGCAGGAACATTGGGGCGGGCAGCAGCGGGCAGCGGTCCGCTGCCCGCACCCCCGCTTTCCTGCCATACCTGCGCCGCTGCAGCGCTGTAAGCGGCGGGAAAGCTCTCGCCGAGCGCAAGGCGGCGGCGGAGCTCGTTCTGGAGCAGGCCGCTTTCCTCAGAGAGAAAGTGTGCCAGCGGCAATAGCTGCGCCAGGCTTCCGGCCTCGGAGCCGAAGCACAGGCTGCTGACGACGCCAGTCGCTTCCAGCAGCGCCACCGCGCCGAAGGCGAACCACTCGGCAGGCTGAACGGCATAAGCGACCGGCAGCTCAATTACCAGATCGGCGCCCATGCGCAGAGCCATTTCAGTCCGTGCCCGCTTACTTAACATAGCAGGCTCCCCGCGCTGGGTGAAAGAACCGCTCATCACGACGATGGAGTGGCTAGCGCCGGACAATCTTTTGGCTTCGTTATAATGGTGGACATGCCCGTTATGTAAAGGGTTGTATTCGGCAATAATCCCTACTGTCGGCACGCAGGGTTCACTCCTGTTCTGTTTATAGTAATGGTGCTGGTTTAAGCGTAAGCAAGCTCAGTCAAAACGCCAAGAATGGGTTACTAATAGTTATAACATAATTCAGAGTCCCTTTACCTAACAATATAAAGGGGAAATAGTTGACAAAGGTCATATGAGGTAGGTATAATAAATTTTGTTTGTTTGGAGTGATATTTATGAAGTTTCACTTTCGCAAAATTGCAAATGCCGACGGACCTATGCACTTCCATGAGAATGTGGATGTAAGCGAAGCCGTCAAAGGCCGCAAGGATATTTTGACTGTATCACCGTTATTGGCCGATCTCGATGCGCTGCCCGCGGCTGCGGATCTCGTAACCGTGGAGGGTAAGCTGAGCGGAGATGCCGACATGCTATGTGCACGTTGCTTGACTCCTGTCAAGACGCATATGGATATTCCTTTTGCCGAAACGTTCAAGTGGGGCAAGGAACCGGCTGAGCCGGAAGAAGATGCGGACGACGATCTTATCTACGTGACCGATGAAGCCGTAGATTTGACGTCTTATGTCCAGGAAAGCTATCTTCTTCATTTGCCGCTTTCCGTGCTTTGCACTCCGGACTGCAAGGGACTCTGTCCCACGTGCGGTCATAATCTGAACGAAGGCGCCTGCAGTTGCGACAACACCGTAATCGACCCGCGTCTTGCCGGGTTGAAAGATTTTTTCAAATGAGAAGATGAGACTGAAACGGCCCGATTAATCGGGTTGACTTGAATAAGGAGGTGGAACACATGGCAGTACCTCAACGTAGAACGTCCAAAACACGCCGTGACAAGCGCCGCACGCACTTTAAGCTGGTTGTCCCGGGCATGGTGAAATGTGAACAATGCGGAGAATTGAAGCTTGCTCACCACGTATGCAAAGTATGCGGAACGTACAAAGCAAGAGAGATCATCAAGCAGTAGCAGTCTTACAAACAAAGTAGTACTTCATCTATCGGTGAGGTGCTATTTTTTTGTGCGGAAAGGCAAAAAAGGTTTGCTGTAGGGAATCCGCTATTTTGGAGGCGTCCGGAGCAGGTTTTGAAGTCAAAGCTTTATTTTTGCGGCCTCATGCTTTATACTACATATTAGTACCAGGTTCTAAGTTTAGAATGAACATAACTTCCGACATAACTTGCGGCCGATAGATGGGTATGCTTTCATAAACAAGGACGGGAGGTGAACCGCCATCGAGCGCGTGCCGAAGAAAGAACGCCAGCAGCAGCTGTTGCAGATTATTGAGGAAAATCCTTTTGTCACGGACCGTGAGCTTACCCGGCAGCTGAAGGTCAGCATACAAACGATCCGGTTGGACCGAATGGAGCTTGGTATTCCGGAGCTGCGGGAGCGCATGAAGCAGATGGCGGAGCATTCCTACGATCAGGTGCGTTCTCTTCCTGTGGACGAAGTGGTTGGCGATATCGTTGATTTGCAGCTGGACAAGAGCGGCATTTCGATCTTTGAAATCCGTGGGGAGCATGTCTTCTCCAGGAACGGGATCGCCCGCGGCCATTATGTGTTCGCTCAGGCCAATTCGCTGGCGGTTGCCGTCATCAATGCTGAAATCGCGCTTACCGCCTCCGCTGATATCCGCTTTGTACGCATGGTCCGTCTGGGTGAGAAATGCATATCCAAGGCTTACGTCCGTTCGCTAACGGGCCGCAAGGGCAAGGCCGAGGTCGATGTATTTACATATGTTGGTGAGGAGATGGTCTTTCAGGGCCATTTTGTCGTGTACCGGTCCGTAAACGAAGAATACAGCGAAGGAGTGAGCCGTAGTGCAGATCGCCATTGACGCCATGGGCGGGGACCACGCGCCCGAGAGCAACGTGGAGGGCGCCTTGTCCGCGGCGGCGGAATGGAAAGACACACAGATTATTCTAGTCGGTGACGAAGCAATACTGGCACCGCTGCTTAAAGATAAGCCGGCCAATGTAACGGTCCGCCATGCAAACGAAGTAATCGGGCCCGATGAGGAACCCGTCAAAGCCGTAAGGCGGAAAAAGGATTCGTCCATGGTTGTTGCGGGAAAGATGGTTAAAGAAGGCGAAGCCGAGGCCATGATATCCGCCGGCAATACGGGGGCTCTTATGACGACAGGGCTGCTTATTGTCGGAAGAATGCCGGGCATTGAGCGCCCGGCGCTCGCTCCTATGATCCCGACCCTCGACGATGTCGGTGTGCTGGCTCTGGATCTAGGCGCGAATATGGATGCCGAGCCGCAGCATCTGGCGCAGTACGCGCTGATGGGAAGCATTTACCGCAGCAAGGTGCACGGCATTTTACAGCCGCGCGTTGGTCTCCTGAACGTCGGCGCGGAGCCCGGCAAGGGAAACAAGCTGACAAAGGAAGCGTATCCGCTGCTGGAGCAGCTTCCAGGCATCCGCTTTGTCGGCAACGTGGAAGCGCGCGACATCCTGACGGGAAGCTGCGATGTGCTTGTCTGCGACGGATTCGCCGGCAATATTTTGCTGAAGTCGCTGGAAGGTGCGGCGGGAGCGATTTTCTCCCTGCTCAAAGAGCAGCTCAGCCGCTCTCTCAAGACAAAGCTTGGAGCGGCGATGCTTATGCCAGAGCTGAGAGGTCTCAGAGGCAAGATGGATTACAAGGAGCACGGCGGCGCACCGCTGCTGGGCTTAAGCGGTCTCGTAGTGAAGGGACACGGTTCTTCTGACGGAAACGCCATCAAAAATGCGGTCCGGCAGGCGCGGCAGGCGCTTTCGTCCGGTCTTGTCCCAAGTATATCCAAGGAAATCAGCGGGAAGTGAGTGACATTATGAATAACTTACGGCCGGTCGGTATTATCGGCACGGGAAAATATGTACCCGAAAAAATATTAACCAACAGTGATCTGGAAAAAATAGTGGAAACAAACGATGAATGGATTGTCAGCCGGACGGGAATCCGCGAGCGGCATATCGCGGCTCCGGACGAGGCAACTTCCGATCTTGCCTATGAAGCGTCGCTTCGGGCGCTGGCTTCGGCAGGCATGAAGGCTGAAGATCTTGATTTGATCATTGTGGCTACAATAACGCCGGACACGACCTTTCCTTCTACAGCCTGCATTTTGCAGGATAAGCTCGGAGCAAAGCGCGCGGCGGCATTCGACCTGTCTGCGGCCTGCTCCGGTTTCGTATACAGCCTGGCGACGGCAGTCGGTTTCATTCAGAACGGCATGTACAACAATGCCCTGATTATTGGAGCCGACACGCTGTCACGGATAACGGATTATACCGACCGAAATACCTGTGTGCTATTTGGCGACGGTGCTGGAGCGGTCGTAGTCGGCGAAGTGCCGGAGGGCCGGGGATTCCAGTCCTTTGATCTTGGCGCAGAAGGCGCCGGCGGACCGCTACTCAAGCTGGAAGGCGGAGGCTCGCGGCTGCCCGCTACGGCGGAGACGGTGGAAGGCAAGAAGCATTTCATCTATATGAACGGCCGGGAAGTGTTCAAGTTTGCGGTCCGGGTTATGGGTGCGGCGACGGAGAAGGTGCTTGGCAAGGCGGGGCTTGCAAAAGAAGACATTGACTTATTCATACCGCATCAGGCGAATATTCGCATCATTCAGTCGGCGATGCAGCGTCTTGATCTTCCGCCGGAGAAGTGCGTAATCAATGTAGACAAATACGCGAACACCTCGGCGGCATCTATACCGCTCGCCTTAGTGGAAGCGGCGGAAGAGGGACGGATGAAGGAAGGCGATACCGTTCTGATGGTCGGCTTCGGCGGAGGTCTGACTTGGGGCGCTTCCATATTGATTTGGTAAGCGGAAGGGAGCAAATAGCATAATGAGTAAAATCGCATTCGTATTTCCCGGCCAGGGCGCGCAGGCGGTTGGTATGGCGAAGGATGCCTATGAAGCTGTGCCCGAGGCCCGTGCGATATTTGAAAAAGGCGATGAAGTTCTCGGCTTTCCGCTCAGCACGCTTGTCTTTGAAGGGCCTGACAGCGAGCTTAAGCAGACAGCGAATACGCAGCCCGCGCTGCTGACAGCGAGCGTAGCCTATCTGGAGGCGCTGAAGGGCAAAGGCCTTACGCCGGATTATGTGGCCGGCCACAGCCTGGGAGAATACAGCGCGCTGGTGGCTGCTGGCGTACTGGCCTACGAGGACGCCGTCAAGCTGGTGCGTCTGCGCGGCCAGTTTATGGAAGAGGCTGTGCCAAGCGGACAAGGCGCGATGGCGGCCGTGCTGGGCGCCGGGCGCGAAGCGCTGGCGGACCTGTGCCG
The DNA here is from genome assembly GCF_000520715.1 of Paenibacillus zanthoxyli JH29. Lineage (GTDB taxonomy): Bacteria > Bacillota > Bacilli > Paenibacillales > Paenibacillaceae > Paenibacillus_AQ > Paenibacillus_AQ zanthoxyli. The sequence goes on along the minus strand of NZ_ASSD01000016.1, from coordinate 284 downwards.
CAGCGTATCGGAGCAGGATGGCCCGGTTGAGCTGGCGAACGTCAACTGCCCGGGACAGATTGTCGTATCGGGCTCGCAGGCGGGCGTGAACGCGGTCGTTCAGCGGGTGAAGGAAGCTGGCGGCAAGCGGGCAATTCCGCTGGAAGTGAGCGGTCCTTTCCATTCCTCCATGATGAAGGCAGCGGCTGAAAGACTGTCGGACGAGCTGGCGAAGACGGAGTTCAAGGCACCGTCCGTTCCCGTTGTCGTCAACGTTACCGCGCTTCCCGTCACGAATCCGGCGG
>NZ_ASSD01000015.1 GCF_000520715.1 Paenibacillus zanthoxyli JH29 | reverse complement strand
GACCTAGTGCCCCTTCTAAGATCGTAGTTGTGAAATACGGGTAATAATGTATAACAAAACGATCTGAGGTGAAAATCATGACTATTTTTGTTCGCGATTTAACTAATGAAGAAGGGAATCGTCTCCTTCGTATTGCCCGGAAAGGCGCAGACCCCGTACAAGTTCGTCGAGCCTTGCTCATTTTAGCCTCCGCCCAAAAAATGAAAGTACCCGAGATCAGTCGGTTGTATCACATTTCAGGTGAACATATTCGGCATACCATTCATCGGTTTAATCAGGAAGGAATGACTTCACTCAAACCCAAATATGGAGGAGGACGGCCGCCTACTTTTACGGAAGAAGAGCGTGCGGACATTATTGAACTTGCCCAAATCCCGCCAAAAGTTGCAGGTTACCCGTTTACAAACTGGTCCCTTTCTAAGCTCAAACAAGCGGTAGAAGAACGAAAAATCGTAGCTTCCATTTCATTGAAACGCTTCGGGTCATCTTGAATGAAGCCAAAATCACTTACCAAAATACGAAAACCTGGAAAGCTTCAAACGATCCGGAATTTGAATCTAAAAAAAACGAATCAAAGAGCTATACGACAGCCCTCCGGTAGACGGGCGTGTGATTTGTGTCGATGAGTTTGGCCCTTTGTCGCTTCAACCTTATCGAGGAAAAGGCTGGTTCCAGCAGCGCAAACCGTCTCGTTTACGTGCAACCTATACCCGTCCTCATGGGGTTAAGCACTTGCTCGCTGCTTTAGATCTGAAGACCGACAAACTTTACGGGCATGCCTCAAAAACAAAGAAACACCAAGATATCGTTTTTTTGATGTGCTTCGTCGGCGATTTCCCCGAACGGAGCGACTGTATATCATCCTCGATAACTTCTCGCCGCATCACCATCATAAAGTGAAAACTTGGGCTTCTGAAAACAATGTGGAACTCACCTTCACGCCAACATATGCTTCTTGGCTCAACCGAATTGAGTGCCACTTCGGACCGCTTCGAAAGTTTGTTTTGGAGGGCAGTGATTTTGCTAAACATCAAGACTTGGCTTTAGCTATTCAGGCATATCTCCGCTGGCGTAATAAGAACAAACGTATAGCTATTATTTTAAGAGAACAAAACAAGATCAAGGTTGTCTGAAGGGGCACTAG
>NZ_ASSD01000014.1 GCF_000520715.1 Paenibacillus zanthoxyli JH29 | reverse complement strand
AGACGCTGCTGGCGCTGCCGGTCTCCCGGACATCCGTATACCTCGCGAAATTCGCGGTAGCCGCTCTTCTGCTGGCAGCTACCCAGGCCGTCTTTATGGCTGCGGTCATCGGAACGGGATTGTTCCGGGATATCGGGACTCCCGTTCCTTGGGAGCTGCTCTTGAGAAGCATTAGCACCAGTTGGGTGGCCTGCTTGCCGCTGGCTGCGCTCCAACTGGCCGTATCCCAGGCGTGGAGCAGCTTCGCCGCGCCGCTCGCGCTGAACGTCAGCTTTACGCTGCCTAATATTCTGATTGCGAACTCGGCTACCTACGGCCCTTATTATCCATGGGTACAGCCGCTTCTGGCCATGATTCCCCAAGGGCAGGCGGACCATGGAGCGTTCAATCTGCCGCTTGAGAGCCTGTTGATCGTTGTGCTGGGCAGCTTTGTTGTCTTCCTTGCGGCGGGTCTGCTGTCTTTCCGCCGCAAGGCGGTGTGAACCTGGTAGAACAGTCCGCCGGGTGACGGCAAATCCGGAGCTTTTTCCATTCGCTTCCTTTCAATCCAGGATTAAAAATTGGGCGCAGCCATTACCGGGCAGGTCTCTTGATGGACATTCGCCCTCATTTTTTCTTATAATGGTTTAAGAGCGGCGGCTGACCAGGCCGGACCGGCTGCAAGGAGGCGAAGCAGATGAAACCGGCGGCTATCGAAGAATGCGACAACACCTGTAACGGCTCGGAGGTTTCTCCTGAGAATCTCCGGTTAACCCTGCCGGAAAGGGCGACGACCGACAAGATGGCGGAACTGTTCAAGGCGCTCGGCGATCCGACAAGGGTTAGGCTGATTTACGCATTATCCCGCCAGGAGCTTTGCGTGCATGATCTGTCGGCTATTTTGGACATGGGCCAGTCGGCGGTGTCCCACCAGCTTCGCTATTTGCGGAACTTGCGGATCGTGAAGCGGCGCAAAGAGGGCAAGACCGTATTTTATTCGCTGAATGACGCGCATGTCGAGCAGATCTTTTTGCAGACGCATGAGCATATCAGACACGAATAGGAACAGGAATAAGGGTACGGTTCGTACCTTCTAAATAAGCAAGCAAAAAGGCAGGAGACCCTTTTGGTCTGCTGCCTTTTTTTGCTGGAATGCCAGCTAGTTTAAGCTGTGTTCCGCTGGTGGAGAGGCGGCCGTCTTTTTCAATTTCAGCGCAAGCCAGATGCAGTACAGCGCCAGCAGCGAAAGGATGGCGATGTTATAGCCGAGGTGGGCGTCGCTGTTGTCGTTGCCGACAAACTGGATCAAGTTATGTAAGAAGTGGAACAGAATCAGCGGCAAAATATTGCGGTTCCGCACCATCAAAAGCGCGAGCGCGCCGCCGATCAGTAAGGCATAGACGATTTGCAGCGCGGTCTGGACTGCGCTCTGTCCGGATAGGGCATTCAGCACATGCGTGATGGAAAAGAGTAGTGATGAGGTGATGACGGCCGTTTTAACCCCCTTGGGCAGCAAAATATTCAGAATCATACCGCGGTAAATACTCTCTTCGACAAAGCCGACCAGCAGGGTGAAAAAGAGATAAAAGAGCAGCTCGGAAGCGCTGATCGGACGGAAACCATTCAGGGCGACGATGAACAGTACGGCCAGAAGGGGCGCATAATCAATCAGTCTCTCCTTGGAGATCGAAGTCACCGAACGGAATCCGTAGTATCCCCATTTTTTCTTCAAGGAAAAATACAGGATCAGCACTGCGGCGATAGGGATGAATGAAATGAGCACGGGCGATGTGTAGCTTAGCTGCTTGATCGTGGCGTAGGCGCCCGCTGCAGTTACGGATAACAACAACAGAACTTCAATAATTACGACGGCGAGTACGGGGTGTTTTTGCGAAAATGACCTCTTAATTTCTTGGTTTGACATGTCCTAAATCCTTCCTCTCCATAATATCCTTGATCCACTGCTGCTGCATTCGAGCATGGCTGAGTCCATATCCCAGCACAGACACTCGGTAATAATAGTCTTCCGGACGCTCGATCCCGGCCAGTTCGCCCTCTACTATGCTCTGTACCGCTTCCAGCGCGCGAATCTCATGTTCGGCTGCGTGCAGATACTCCTGCAGACGCCGCAGACGGACATCCTCATCCAAATAGTCGAAAAAGAAAATCCGGATGAGCTGCTCGCGGCCCCCGGCTTGCGGTTCTTCCAGCCATTTGAGAAAAGCTTCTTTCCCTTCAGGCAGCAGGGAGTAGAGCTTCTTGTTCTTGCTGTCCGCCGTTTCAAACACGGATACATAACCTTTATCTGTCATCCTCTTCAATGCGGGATAAAGGCTGCCGTAGCTTGCCGCGTAGAAATGTCCGACTGTATTATCGATGGTCTTCTTCAAATCATAGCCGCTCATTTGGCTTTCCATCAGCATTCCCAAAAGAACATATTCCAGCATATGCCACCCCTTTATATCGCTTAGATATATCTATTTGATACATTTATTATATCTGAAATTTCACTGCCGTCAAGCGCTCATTACCGATTGACACCGTAAATGCGATAGGAATATAATGACGGTATATAACATATGAACAGTTGCTCATATATTAATCGTAAGCGTTACGGAAGGGGCTGGGGAGAGTGAATACGATAGAGCCGATGGTCAAACGCCAATGGATATTGGAAGGTCTGGACTGCGCCAACTGTGCAATGAAAATTGAGAACCGGGTAGGCAAGATGGACGGGGTCGCCTCCTGTTCGGTCAATTTTGCGACCAAGACACTGACGATGGAAACGGACAGCAGTTTTCCGGAGACAGGTGTTTCGCAGGTGGAGCAGACGGTGGTTTCGATTGAACCGCATGTGCGGCTGCTGGAGAAGCGAGCTGCTGCGGTCTCCCGGTCTGCCGCGTATAGCGGAATGGTTCGCGGAAACGTTCAAGTTCGGAGCCACCGCAAAGCGCATGGGCATGAACATGGGGATGGGCATGAACACGAGGATGGACATGAACACGCACATGCCGGAGAAGAAGGCAGCGCCCACGGACATTCACACAGCCATGGTGAGGGAGAGACGCGGCGGACGGTGCTGCGCCTCGGGGCCGGCGCGGCGTTTGCCGCCGCCGGTTACCTGATTCCTGTCGGCGGTTACTGGGAGCTTGCCCTCTTCCTGCTGGCTTACCTCGCGGCAGGCGGAAATGTCGCCCTCCAAGCTGTGAGAAATATCTCGCGGGGACAAGTATTTGACGAGAACTTTCTGATGGCGTTGGCGACTATCGGCGCGTTCGCAATTGGCCAGTACCCGGAAGGCGTCGCTGTCATGCTGTTCTATCAGGTAGGCGAGCTGTTCCAGGGCCTGGCGGTTAACCGTTCCCGGCGCTCCATCACCGCGCTGATGGATATCCGGCCGGAAACGGCGCGCCTGCGGACCGGGGAAGAGACGAGAATCGTGTCTCCGGAGCAGGTAAATATCGGGGATATCATCGTCGTGCAGCCGGGCGAGAAGGTTCCGCTTGACGGAACGGTCATCGAAGGCCGCGCGATGATGGATACCTCAGCGCTGACCGGCGAATCGGTTCCACGGTCGGCAGAGCCGGGAAGCGCGGTGCTGAGCGGTTTCATTAACAAGAACGGCGTCATCGCCGTAGAGGTAACCCAGACGTTTGCGGAATCGGCGGTTTCCAAAATTCTGGAGCTGGTGCAGAACGCGTCGAATAACAAGGCGAAGACCGAGAACTTCATTACCCGGTTCGCCCGGGGCTACACGCCTGTTGTCGTTATTACAGCCGCGCTGCTGGCCGTGGTTCCCCCTCTGCTGATCAGCGGGGCGACGTTCTCCGACTGGATTTACCGGGCGCTGGTCTTCCTCGTAATCTCCTGCCCATGCGCCCTCGTCGTATCGATTCCGCTCGGCTTCTTCGGCGGTATCGGGGCGGCATCGCGCAGCGGCATCCTGATCAAAGGCAGCAACTACCTGGAGGCGCTGAACGATGTCAAGACCGTGGTCTTTGACAAGACAGGCACGCTGACCAAGGGGCAGTTCAAGGTGACGGATATTCATCCGGCAGAAGGCGTGACGGAGAGTGAGCTGCTGCGGCTGGCCGCTTACGCGGAGAGCCATTCGGGCCATCCGATCGCGGAGTCCATTGTCGCGGCTTACGGTCAGCGCATCGAAGCAAACACTGTTACCGACTATAACGAAATTTCCGGCCACGGCATCCGGGCCGTTGTTGAAGGCCGCATAGTGCTCGCGGGGAACGCGCGTCTTATGGAGCGCGAAGGCATCGCCTTCCGGCAGCCCGGCGGAATCGGCACAATCGTGCATTTGGCCGTGGATGGCCAATATGCCGGCAGTCTTGTCATCGCCGACGAAGTGAAGGAGGATGCGGCCCGGGCGATTTCCGCCCTCCGCAAAATCGGCGTCGCCAAGACAGTGATGCTGACCGGTGATGCTTCGGCGGTGGCCGAGGATGTAGGGAAGCGGCTGGGCATCGGCGAAGTCCATGCCGAGCTTCTGCCCCAGCATAAGGTAGAGCAGATCGAACGCCTTGAATCTCAAAAGGCGGGCCGGGAAAAAATCGCCTTTGTCGGCGACGGCATCAACGATACGCCTGTTCTGGCGCGAGCGGATGTCGGGATCGCCATGGGGGGACTGGGATCGGATGCCGCCATCGAGGCGGCGGACATCGTCATTATGACCGACGAGCCGTCCAAGATTGCATCGGCGATCGGCATCGCCCGCCGTACCCGGACGATTGTATGGCAGAACATTATATTCGCGCTCGGAGTCAAGGCGGTCTTTCTGCTGCTTGGAGCGTTCGGCATCGCGACGATGTGGGAAGCGGTCTTCTCCGACGTCGGCGTGACAGTGCTTGCGGTGCTCAACAGCATGCGGGCGCTCCGCGCACCGTCTGTTCAGGGTTAAGTTCCAGACTAAGCCTGATCCAAAATCATTAAAAACCACCGGGTTGGCTATCCGTACGGATGCCATTTCCGGTGGTTCTTTTACTTAATGCCCCAAGAATCGCCCTATCTTTCGCGAGGTCATCAGCTAAGGCTGAGACTGTCGATGCTGCGGCGGATAATATCGCATGAGGCGGTAAATTTGGCGGATTCTTCCTCGTTTAGATTCAGCTCGAGCAACTCTTGTATGCCTTCTCCCGCAATGATGGCGGGCACGCCCGTACAGATGCCCTTCTGTCCGTATTCTCCGTCCAGGATGGCGGACACGGCAATGATTTTATGTTCATCGTTCAGAATCGAGCGGGCGATATACGCGAGCGCGCTGCCAATTCCGAAATGGGTTGAGCCCTTGCGTGTGAAAATCTCCCACCCGGCATCCTTGGTCTTGCGGGCGAGATCGCCGAGGTCCAGATGCTTGAACCGTTCGCGGTGCTGATCCAGAATATGCAGGATCGGCTTGCCGCCGATGGTCACATGCGACCAGGCCACAAACTGCGATTCGCCATGCTCGCCGAGCGCATAGCCGTTCACGCTGCGGGGATCGATGGAGAATACCTCGGACAGCAGCGTCTTCAGTCTGGATGAATCAATGGATGTCCCTGTTCCGATTACCCTGTGGCGCGGCAGGCCGGAGATTTGCCAGACGAGATAAGTCACAATATCGACCGGATTGGCGGCAATCACAAAAATACCGTCGAAACCGCTCTCCACAATCGGCGTAACGATGCTTCTGGTAATGGTCTTCGCGTCGTCCAGCACATCAAGCCGCGTCTGCCCCGGCTTCGGGTTGGCGCCCGCCGTTAATATCACGATATCCATGCCGGCGCAATCGCTTGTAGTTCCGGCGTAAACTTTGGTCCGCGTACCCATAAAATCCGTACAATGCGAAAGATCAAGCGCCTGCGCCATGGCCCGGTCATACGTACGATCGACCATCATAATTTCATCGCAAATCGCTTGGTTGACCATGGAATAGGCGCAGCTGGAGCCGACCAGTCCGGAACCGACGATCGCCACTTTTCTTGATTTTCTTTTCATCTGCCTATCCTCGCTCTCTTATAAAAAATGGCTAAAGCTTTATCCGTAAGACTCGGTCTGTGATTTCATTTTACCCTAAACACCCGCAAGTTACCTGACATGGGTGAAAAAAGGTACATGCTTCGTGAACGCACAGCGCGCAATATCAGGCCCCTAGAGAAACCTCGCATACATGCGTAAAAACCGCATGGAAGCCATGCGGAAAGGAAATGGCGGAGCTAGTCACAGCTCAATGCGGCGGGAACTTTCGGGCCGGCGTTGCCGGGAGCGTCTCGCGGAGACAACCCGGGTCTGCTACCGGGAAACCAGCGCATCCTGCGGATCGAGCTTGCGGTAGGTTCTAAACATAAATATTCTCCAATGCAGAATCATGCCGAATGCCAGAATAAAGAATAGACCGCCTGACTGCGGAATGGATATGTAGCGGTCGATAAATTCATGCAGCAGCGTGCGGACCAGAAGCAGCCCGAGCAGAACAAGAATGAAGCTCTTGGACCGTTTGGCGTAAATCAGCCCCTCCTTTTCGTGGAAGGTGGTCGTTTTAATAAGCGGATAAGCAAAAACAAACCATCCCGCAAGAAAGGCGGCAAGCGCCCACCATAGAGGAACCCTGACCTCGGAAACAACAAACATGATGAACCCGGTCGACATGCCCAGCGGCGGGATAAGGATTTTGCGGAGGGTAACGGGGCGGTCGCTTGCTTTTAATCGGATAAAAATAACCATCAGCGCCATCAGCAGCGCGCCCAAGGTGGAGCCGATATGCAGTAACGACGGATTGATGCTGCCCATGATTCACGTTCCTCTCTGAATTAAAAGTGGAGTATGTACATTATAGCAAAAAATGCCTTCGGCACCTAAATGTCCGCGTCCCGAAGATAATCGCACGGGCTGCCAAATATAAACGAAAAAACCGCCAAGCGGCGAGCCAGGCGGTTATATTGCTCAGCGTTATGTTTGTAAATAGGCTGCTCCAGGGTAAAGTAATTAGGAACGGGTTCGCCGTCCGCCCATCGAATGCATGACCAGGCTGACGACTGCAATAAGAACGATCGCGCCGATCAAAGAGGGCAGGACGTAGAATTCACTAACACGCGGACCCCAGTCACCTAGAAAACTGCCCAGCCAGGAGCCCAGAATACCGGCGATAATGTTGCCGATAATGCCTCCCGGAATATCTCTGCCCATAATCAGACCTGCCAACCAACCAATAATACCGCCAACAATCAGCATCCATATGAGACTCATCATGCTTCAGCTCCTTTAGGGTATTAGTATTGGATGCTAATTATTAACCTAAAATGGAAGGTTTCAATCAGGTGTCATATTTTGCCGGAATATCAGAATTCTACAACCTTTTGTTAAAGGAGACGTCTAGTATGAAACGCGCAGATGAAGTATTGTTTTATGTCGGAACGTACAGTTCCGAGGATGAGCCGTCCATTTATTTTTGCGGATTAAATACAGAGAACGGAGAAATGAGAATCTTTCAACAAACCTCGGGAATCGAGAATCCATCGTACATAACGCTGAACCGTGCAGGGAATGTACTGTATGCCGTCAGCGAGAAGGAAGACGGGGAGGTCAGCGCATATTCCATCGATCCCGGGACCAATAAGCTGTCCCTGCTGAGTGTACGGCGGACAGAGGGAGGAGCCCCATGCTACGTTTCTATCTCTCCGGAGGAGGACTATGTATTTGTCTCCAACTATTCGGGAGGCAATGTCAATGCTTTCCCGGTTAATGAAGACGGCTCGCTCGGGGAGATGACCTCCCAGGTCCTTCATTCCGGCAGGGGCTTTCGCGAAGACCGGCAGGAAGCGCCGCATCCGCATTCCGTAATCGCAGGCGCAACCGGGAAGCAAATATTGGTATGCGATCTCGGCCTCGACCGGATTGTGCTCTACCGTCACGAAGACGGCAAGCTCACCCGGCATGGTGAAGTGGTGCTGCCTGACGGCTCGGGACCGCGCCATTTGGCATTCCATCCGAGCGGAAAGTGGCTGTATTGCGTCAACGAGCTCAACTGTACGATAACGGTTCTTGAGGCGTGCGAGCCGTCCGGGAATTTTGAAGTCCGGCAGCATCTGTCCACACTGCCGGA
>NZ_ASSD01000013.1 GCF_000520715.1 Paenibacillus zanthoxyli JH29 | reverse complement strand
TTCAAGCGGCTCGGCAGACTCGAAGTACGTCTGCAGCATAATGGAGAGTCCCGGAACAGCGGAATGAAGCTCGCCGTAAATCTCGCTTAGAAGCTCTATATTCTCTTCCTGAAGCCCGGTCACTACCGCAGGCTCGTCGATTTGAACCCAAGCCACCCCCTCCCGCTCCAGTTCCTGCAGCAGCTGCACATAGACCGGCAGAAAGCGCTGCGCCACACTGCGGATTTCCGAAAGGGCAAAGCCCTTGGACAGCTTCAGGAACGTATAGAGTCCAATGACCACGGGCTTGCCGTCAATACCCGCCTGCGATTTGGCGAACCAGTATGCGGCAAGCGGTTTGTTCTCCGTTAGAACAGGCTTAAGATCCCCAATCTCCGGTACGATGTAATGGTAGTTCGTATTGAACCATTTCGTCATTTCGCATGCCGCCGCCCGGGAGTTGCCGCGGGCCATGGCAAAATACAAATCCAGTCCGGCAGGCCCTCCCTCATACCGGTAACGCGGAGGCACAATGCCGAACATGACGGCCGTATCCAGCACATGATCGTAATACGTGAAATCTCCCACGGGAATCAGATCGATGCCCGCCTCCTGCTGCTTTCGCAGATTCCCCAGCTGAATGCGGTCCATTTCCGCACGCAGCTGTTCCTCGCTAATCCGTCCCGCCCAGTAAGACTCCAGCGCTTTTTTCCATTCCCGGTTCACGCCGATTCTTGGATATCCAAGATTGCTTGTTCTTGCTTGAGTTGTCATTTCCATGCTCCTTCTATTCGACTTGTCCGGCCGTAATCTTTCAAAAAAACATCATATGCCGTTGTTTAAAGAAGTGGAATCTTATCCCCCTCGGAAGGCCCGCTTCCTATTTCGCATAGACGATCCAACAAAAAGACGTCCTTCCTTAAAAGCCCAAGAGGAAAGACGCCTACGTTAATCTCACGTTTGCGATCTAACACCTCCCTATCTCCCGTAGGTACAGCAGTGCGTCGGAACAGGCAGGTCTCCTGGCTGCGGCGTCATCGTCTCAAGCGGCCTTCCCGTCAGCGCCGGGCTGACAGTGGCATAAAGGGCTGAAAGGCTCCTCCGTTACAGTGGCGGGACCGCGTCGGCTTTGCACCGAGCTTCCCTTTTAAGCTCCGGAATTCTCTAATCCGGCAAGCACCTGTTTCCGTTATTTAGTGAATGTTGGATTGGTTAATGAGTACAACATTTATGTTACGGCAAGACCCTGCGGCCCGCAATAGGAGATAGGGGTTCTGGTTATATCGAAACCTGATAACCGGTTAAAAGAAAATAATATAAACGACAGCGGCCAGCACGATGCGGTAGATGGCGAACGGCAGCAGCTTGATCCGGTTGATCAGCTTCAGAAAGAACCGCAGCGACAGCAGCGCGAACACGAAGGCGCTGATAAACCCGGCGATAAAGAACGGCAGCGCATCCAGCGTAAAATACTGCCAGTTCTTGTAAAGCGAGATCAGGCTTGCGCCGGCCATGATCGGAACGGCCATAATAAAGGTGAAGTCGGCGGCGGCCCGGTGGCTCAGGCCAAGCAGGACGCCTCCTGAAATCGTCGAGCCGGAGCGGGAGAAGCCGGGCCAGAGAGAGACACACTGGATTAACCCCACCGCAAGCGCTTGCCCGTATGTAATCTGGTCAACACTCTGCGTCCTGGTGCGTTTCGGAGCAAACAAATCTGCGCAAATCATAAATAGGGCGCCAATGACCAGACCGATCAACACGGTTGATGTCGAGAACAGATATTCATCAATATAATCTTCGAATAACATTCCGAGCAGACCGGCAGGAATGAGACCCGCGATAACTTGCCCAAGCTTCAGACGGCCCCCTGTCTCTACCAGCGGCTGACCGTCCGGGACCGGTTCAAGCGATCCCTTGCTAAAGCGTTTCAGTCCGAGCAAATCAATAAAACGATTCCTGAAAATAACGACAACCGCAAGGATCGAACCGAGCTGGATCACGACTTTAAATGTATTAGCCGTGTATTTTCCGAGAAATTCCTGCGATTTCAACCACATATCATCGACAATAATCATATGTCCTGTAGAAGATACCGGAGCGAATTCGGTCAGTCCTTCGACCAGACCAAGTACGATGGCTTTAATAATGGCTAGCAGATCCAAGCTTACGCCTCCTCAATGATTAGATTTGTACTATTTTTCTTTATACTGTAGCTTAAACACCGTATCTAATTTCTGAAACTTGCAGTCCTATTTTTCAGGTCAGAAACTCTAACAGCACCTCTTGCCATCTGACTTCTAGACTTGCGAACGCCCCGGGTACATATGCAATAATGAAGGAATAGATTACACATGACGGAATAATGTTGGGAGGATGTCTATTGCTTGCACGCCTGCGCGCGTTCATATCCGCCTGGAGGGATTATCCCAGGGAGCAAGGGGAGCTGATCGGGCAGCGTTACGAGGTGCTCTCCCGGATCGGCATGGGAAGCTACGGACTGGCTTACCGCTGCCTGGATAAGCGGGAGAGACGCCAGGTGGCCGTCAAACAGGCCAAACCGAGCAAACGGGATGCTGGAAAGCAGATGCTGAAGCGGGAACGGGATATCCTTAAGCAGTTGGATCATCCCTATATCCCAGCCTGCAGAGATTACTCTGAGGAGAACGGCTCTGCATGGCTGGTTACCGATTATGTTGAGGGTTACACATTGGAACAGCTGATTTTTGAGCAGGGATGCATATTTCGGGAACAAGACACCCTTCGCTTCGTCTTGAGCTTGATGGAGCGGGTGAACCATGTGCATGAACGCGGCTTCGTGCACCTTGATCTGCGCATTCCCAACATCATTCTCCGGGGAAATGATATTTACTTAATCGATTTCGGTCTGGCCCGGCGGATTGGAGACGACCCCCTATGTAATAATGGAGAAGCGGAGCGGGACAAAGACGGACTGCCAAAGCGCATGCCCGCGTCCATACAATCGGATTTGCATGACATCGGACATCTTATGCTGTTTATGCTGTATTCCGGCTATACTCCCACGCCTGGCGGCGCCGAGCGAAGCTGGTCCGAAGAGTTGGAGCTTACGGCGGGAGTGCGGCGTATACTGCTGAGACTGCTTGACGAGGAATCGAATCCATACGCGGAGACGCAGGAGTTCATTCGGGATGCCCGGCAGGCATTATCCGAACTGGACTCCTCAGCCGACTTAAGTAAATAACAAGAAACGGATGCCTCCCTAAATTAGGTTAGCATCCGTTTCTTATTTACTGCATTAAGAATCGAATATTCAGCTTGAACTTCCATATCTGTTCTTGTAATAGCCGTGGCCGTGGCCGCGTCCGTAACCGGGTCTGCTGCTAGACGAATTTCTGTAATGCATCGGTCTCCGGTAATTTCCGGAAGAACCTCCGTGTCTTTCGTGTTTCGAGTGTCCGACGGAGTGAATGAGTTTGTCGATCAGTCTCCTGAGCATGCTGTTTCCTCCTTTAATTCGGATACTGTATAGCTACAGGATTTGCATCCTTACTCCTTCTATACGTAGAAAAAGCCAGCCGGTTTCGGCTGACTTCAAGTGATTCCTATAATTTTCCCGTGGCAGCGGCTTCTTTACGGCCCACAAGCGCAGGCTGAACCTGCAGCTTGTTCTTTCCGCGTTTCGGCTTGCCAAGCGAAGTTGTCAACGTGATAACCTGCCCAGCCACGACCACCGCCATCGCCGTATACATCGTTTCTCTGAGCGGCATATAGAAGAGTGACAGCAGCAGCACGAAAATGTCCATAATAATGAACACCGTACCGACCTTGATCCCCTTCCATTCGCTGATCAGCAGCGATAAGATGTCGTCTCCGCCGCTAGCGCCTCCGCATCGCAGCACCAGTCCCGCGCCAATCCCTGTCAGCAGTCCGGATAGCAGCGCTGCCAGCGCCAGATTGCCATGGAAATTAAGCACCAGTCCGGAATAGCGCTCCATCAGTCCGTAGAACACAGTGAACGAGCCTATGGAAATGAATGTGTTGCAGACAAATCCCTTTCCTTTGAGCACCAAAGCTGCGAGCAGAACCGGAAGATCAAGCAGCAGCACGGTGACGGAAGGCGACAGCCCCAGAACATACTTGCCGAGCAGCGACAGCCCTACGAACCCGCCCTCGGTCAGATGATTCTGATAATTGATGTGATAGTAAGTAAAGCTAAGCAGCAACGTTCCGAGCAAATTAATCGTTAATTGTAGCGGCAGACGAACACCGCTGTTATGGTTCCTCATACAGGCTCCCCTTATCGTAAATGGCGGCTAGACGTCCCACCAACCTCTACGACGGGGTGAACCGGTTGTCTTTTTCCTTCGCATACCTATTCCCTTCCTTCGTAGAGGCGGTTGGTTGTCAACTGACTGTTCACACACCTTCTACAAGGAAGCTAAGTATAAGATAGATCATAACGTTTCCAAATCGTCCTTTGGGGAATCGTCCTTCGGGGACACATGGTATCCTGATCCTTTCGATTTTGTTTTGAATACTGATTCCAGTATACCACAGAAAAAGTCATTTCCAAACAAGTATACAAGCTCTTCCAGAAAAAATACAAGCTCAGCCGCGCAGCAGCCTGTTCACCGTCTCCCTGCGGACGCCGATCAGCTGTCCGATCTCTTCCTGGGTCAGCAGTTCGGTCAATGGGACCCCATGCGAATAATCGCGCAGCCATCCGATCAGCAGCTCCAGCCTTTCGGCAGGCGCCCCGACCGTAAGATGGTCCAGACGGGTCTGCATGAACCTTACCTTCTCCTGCAGCAGAAGAGCAACCTCCATTGCTTTACCGGGCTCCTCCCGAAGCTGACGGTACCATTCCGGCGCCGGGATACGCTCTACTTCACTGCTCATCAGCGCAGTGGCCGTCCCATGAGTTTCTTTAGGTGAGATAAGCGAATGATGAGGCACCATCTCGCCGGGATAAAGAATGTTGAACAGCACGATATTCCCATTCTCGTGCAGCCTTGTCACTTTGAATAGACCGCTCTTGATATGGTACAGAGCATCACAGCCGTCTCCCTGCCTGAATAAAATCTCCCCTTTATGCAGTATCATCCCATAATTCTCCTTTAGCCAGTGATTGTCCGATTATTGCATCAAGTATAATCAATACGCACCTTCCTGCTCAAGAAGCCTGGAAAATACATCCCTCCCCGCCTATTCCGTCTTTGCTCTTTGCAGCATACTTTGTAGCATACGACCAGATGAAGCGGGTGAGAGAAGATGGCAAATAATAAAAACATCCAACGCATCCCCCAGGAAGAGGAACTGACATCAGAAGATTATGCCATCATCGCTGCAGCGCTGAGCGCTTTAGGCGATTTCTTCTTTTTCTTGTCCCTCGTAAAAGCAAAGGAAACGACCCAGGCTGAAACTAAGAAGAAAACAAAATTAAGATGAAAGCAAGGCTGTCTTCCAGTCCGATTCATTCGGGGAGACAGCTTGTTTGGCATGTCCGCTATTCCTTTCCTGAATTGTACCTGGCGGTTACAAACCTGGAATCGGGTTTAACTATTAAGTAGAGTCGGCATAGTAGTGAAGCCGCCATACATACTATTCGGTACAAATTAGGAGGTGCGGCCATTGCTGCTGCAGAACAAGTTTTTTCGTACCACGCTTGGAATCATCTTTCTTCTGCTTATCCTTTATCTCGGCTCCAAGGTTATCGTTCTTTTCTCGCCTATCGGAACCATCATTAATCTTCTGCTCGTGCCGATGATGCTCTCCGGGTTCATGTATTATTTGCTTCGCCCGCTGGTCAATTATCTGGAAAAAAGAAAGCTCAAGCGCCCGATCGCCATTTTGCTCATCTATGCCGTATTTATTGCTCTGTTCGCTATTTTCTGGGTCGCCGTCTGGCCGACGCTGCAGGATCAAATCCAGAATTTTATCCGAAATGCCCCGTATCTTGTCCAGGATATCCAGACCCAGCTTGACCGTCTGCGTGAGGACCCTTTGTTTGCGCGGTTCTTCCGTGGAGAATCGGATCTGACCGTCCGGCTGACCGAATACCTGCAAAACGCGGTAACCTGGGTGTCGAACTCCATCAGCAATCTGATTACTGTCATTTCGAACATTGTCGTCGTTGTGGCCACACTGCCGATTATTTTGTACTATATGCTAAAAGACAGCCATAAGCTGCCTCCTATTCTGCTCGGCCTGGTCCCGCGAAAATACCGCAGTGAAGGTCAGGAGACGTTGGAGCAAGTCGATTCAGCGCTCAGCAGCTTCATCGTTACGCGGGTAATTCTGAATCTGATTCTGGGCCTCACCCTGTTCATCGGATTTCTTGTGATCGGTTTGCCGTATGCCCTGCTGCTTGCCCTCGTGTCCGTTCCGCTGAACTTTATTCCCTATATCGGCGCCATCCTTGCCGCGATTCCCGTCGTCATCGTCAGTTTTATTGAATCACCCATGACCGCATTATGGTCTCTGGTCGTTATCGTCGCCTCACAGCAAATTCAGGATAACCTGCTCACGCCGATCATTTACGGCAAATCTCTGGATATCCATCCGCTGACTACGGTAATCCTTGTACTTATCGGCGGAGAATTCTACGGTATTATCGGTGTGCTGATCGCGCTGCCGGTCTATATCACCGTCAAAATTATTTTTCTGCGGGTATACGAAATTATCGTTGCGGAGCGGATGAACGAAAATTAACTGCAGCCCGTCTTAACCTTTCTCAAAGAGCCCTGCCTGCATTAGCAGACAAGGCTCTTTGAGGTTGCCGGCTTAAGCCGCGCTCTAGCCTCTTAGCGAACGGACGACAAACAGATGCGTCCCTTTCATCAGCGTTCTTCCGTCCTCCAAAGTAACCGATCCCTTCGTATGGGAAACAAGGGTGGTATTAAACGCAATCAGCCGATCACCCTTCCAGACCGTGACCGCCGACTTGAAATAGACGGCATTATCGAACTGCAGCCGGTCTTTCAAAATATAGCCGACAGAATGAAGGACCGGAGGGAGCGCTCTTTCTTTGGGAGCGAGCGCCTTGATAATCGCAATGTCCCGGATAGGGATTCCGGCTTCTTGATGCCCGATCACAACGCGCCCAGCAGCGCTATCCCACTTACGGAGTACACCCCTCAGCGTGACGTAAGGAGGCTTTCCTAGATACGCAATAACCGGCTTGCCTACCCAATGTCTCATTCTAACGCCTCCTTCTGCCTTACCCGTCCTATAAATTCGGTATATGCCAATGGATAGGTTCCAGACCGTGTGCACTCAAAAATTGATTGGTCCGCGAGAACGGCTTGCTGCCGAGAAATCCCCGGTGAGCCGAGAACGGACTCGGGTGCGCCGACTGGATCACTTTATGACGGCTCTGGTCGATGCAAGCGCCCTTCTGCTGGGCATGGCTGCCCCATAATATGAAGACCAGCGGCGTCTCCCTTTCGTTCAGTTTCTCCATAATAGCATCCGTAAAACGTTCCCATCCCATACCTTTATGCGAACCCGGCTGACCCTCGCGCACGGTCAGAACCGCATTGAGCAGCAGTACACCCTGCTCCGACCAATGCAGCAGAGACCCGTGATTCGGACTGGCGGAACCGACATCTTCGGCCAGCTCTGCATAAATATTGCGCAGGGACGGCGGAATCCGCACACCAGGCTTCACCGAAAAGCTAAGCCCATGGGCTTGTCCCGCGCCATGATAAGGATCTTGTCCCAGAATGACGACCCTCGTCTCGCTATAGGCCGTTAGCTTCAGCGCAGAGAACAGCAGTTCCTTCGGCGGATACACCGTATACTGCTTGTACTCCCTCGCCAGTGTATAGCGCAGCTCCTGAAAATACGGCTTCTGCGTCTCTTCATGCATTACCTCGTCCCAATCATTGCCAAATATCATACGGCTCTCCTTCCATATCTCCCCAAGTAATGGATTCGTTCCCTGCTGGGATGCAGGAAACGCTTCTCTCTTATTTTCTTCCGTAATCCGCCTTGATCTCTCCCCACAGCCGGGTCTGCCACTTCAGCACCTTGTTATTATATGTATGCGTCTGAAGCCAGTTCTCCGCCCGGTCGATGAGTACCCAGATCTCCTCCGTCGTATGGTCCCGGGGGAGGGTGGTTGAAACCTTTTTCTCTCTGACCCATTTCATGGCGTTGACCGAATCGCTGTATACCGTCTTGCTGCTGCCTTCTTTCTGCAGAAGCGCAAGGGCATGCACAATAGCCAGAAATTCTCCGAGATTATTCGTACCCTTGCTAATCGGACCGCAGGAGAAGATGACCTCCCCTGTCCGTGTGTCTACCCCTTTATATTCGACAGGGCCGGGGTTTCCCCTAGTTCCCACATCAACTGAGATGCTGTCATAATCGATGGGTTCCGCCGCTGTCCGCGCGCCCGTCCGCTTGGAAGTATAGCTTTCCTGAGATCCGACGGCTGCGCGTCCTTTTTCAGACCCCGTGTTCCCCCAATTGCCTTTCCAGCCTGCCCGGAACGCTTCCTCAGCCGCGGCTTTCGACTCATAAGATTTGTATTTTGCTCCCGTAAATTGGTCCGTCTGCCGCTTGCATTCCGCCCAAGTTGCGTACACTCCCGGCTTCCGTCCCTCCCATACCACATAATATTTCTGCTTAGCCACGATGCCGGCTCCTTCCTGCAGCATTATTGACCTTAATATTAAATTACAAATGAGCAAGACACAACAGGAAATGCACCGGTAAACCGAGAGCGGCCTGCCGGATGTTTCGACAAAGGTTCTGCTGTTTAATAACGTAAGTAAGCAAATTGTCGACATACAGTATGATATACAAATTGGATATCTAAAATCTCAAGTAAATTCAAGGTTGTAAACGTTTTACATGAAGATAAATACGAAGCGGTTTAGGACCATACGGCTATTTTGGGGATTCGAATGATTACGACAAAAACATCTCTTCACTCCTGCCGCAAGTTCCAGTATCATACTATATATACAATACAAAGCATACTCTTTTAGAGTCAATATTGTATAATCGCTGGTCGACAAGGTTGTGCTGCTAAACTACTATTAGGAGGGGCAATTATGGTTCTCTTATTTCACAATGCTACTGCAGAAGGGCTCGAACGTTTATCACGGGATGTTCAGGCAATCAACGATGAGGCGCGCCAAGCCTCTTACGAAATGTCCGTGGTAAGGAAAACTTCCGGCTCCGGCTATGAATGGGAGGTTACGGTCTACGGAAGAAAGGTAACCGTAACAGCGGAAGACATTCTCAAAATCCAAACAAAGCGCTTAGACTTGAGTATTAAAGACATTTTCAAAGAGGTTGTCGCCTGGAAATTGAAAGCGTTGTCCACATTGCAATCCTAGCTTCCTGCGGCATCAGTCTGGTCTAGCATTTATGTAATTGCTCATCCTAATACGGCAGCCCTCCCCCTTAGCGTGGGAGGGCTGCGCTCGCTTCCCGCGAAGATCGGGTAGCATTTTCCGCGATTAATTCAAGGTATTTCAGCCGCTCTCATTCTAAATTTGCCGCCTGCACTGCATGTCAACGGTGATCGGGAAATGGGAGGGGGGCGAACGGATGAAACGGAATTCCTCCCTCTTTATTTATCTGAAAACGGCTTAAACAGAGCATGGAAGGGAATTTCTCCGCTTTATTCAGGCGATTTGGCCGAAACCATAAGAAATTGGAGAAATAAGCCGGAGCTTTTCCCGCTTATCGTTCCAGGACAGCCTTTTTCCGAAAATATAAAGGACATTTTCCCGTTGGTACTTGTATCTGCCAGAGATCAGAGATCAAATGTCCACTCCAGATTCTTACTTGTTTCCATGCCGTCCAGTCAGGCCTGTGCTCGTTCAATCTCCCTGATCCGGTCTAATCGTTACATAGAAAGACCGGTTTTGCATAACCTAATCAGCGAACCTTGCAGAAAGGAATGAAAACCCATGGAGGATAAGAACAGGCTAACGGAGCCTAAGGGAAGCGGCGTTGAACCCATCCCTGAGCCCGATAACCCTACAGCGGCGCGGGAAGGGTCTACAGACAAGTTGGAGGATATTGTCAGGGGCATTATGGACAATATTGAGGAGAGTCTGACCGGGGACACGCCTGATGACGTCAATAAAAGCGGAAAGAGCAACAAATAATGTCAGTCCAAAAGCAGTGAAAGGCCGCAGAACGCAGAGCCTGACGCTGCTTTTTTGCTGCAATGGGTTCGAAAATGTGACCATACTGAAAACCTATTGAAACTTCCAAAACACCGATGTATAATTTAGCAAATTAACGCGCTCCCATATGTTAGTCCAAAAAATCCAGGAGGGAAAGTCATGCCATATACGATTATGAAAAACGCTGAATTTTTCACCGCCGCGCTGGCGCAAAAATACGTGTTCGCCCTGCAGATCGGTCCTGACGGCATGTATTCCCGCGTAGGCGCAGGACTTGTCCAAATGTTCTCCGATGAATACGTGAAGCTAAAAAATTTTGACGGGTCGGTTGTGCTGTACTCCAGATCAGACACCAAGTTCCAGCATTAGGTACTTCAATTCGATTCCTTTTTACGATTCATATTTTCGCTCCTTCTCCAAGTAAATAATGGTTAAGTGCCGGTCGATTTCGGCCTTTTTATACGGTTTGAAGCCCAGCTTCGCGTATAGATAGAGATTTTTCAGGCTTTTTTCACCGGTGAACAATTCATATCTGCGGCAACTGCCAAACTGCTGTTCAATTGCATGTAGCAGCATCGTCCCAATTCCGGCGTTTTGATGATCCGGATGGACAATCAGCTTGCCGATTTTGCAAACCTGATTTTCTTGATAAGCTCTTACGGAACCTACGATTTTGCCGCTGACCACCGCTTTTAGCACAAGCTGCCGCTTCAGTTCTTCTTTCAGTTCATTTAAGCTCTGTGTCAGCGGCTGGATGGAATAGTCATTATAGATCTCCGCTTCGCTTTGGTATGACCGATACTGAAGCTCCAATATTTCTGCCGCATCCTCCAGACCCGCCTTCAATATTTCCATAAATATTCCCCCAGCAGTGAGCATTGTTGTCAAAAAGTATCGTTCCAGCACCAACGCAACGCCATCCTCATCATTACTGGTCGTAACCTTTTGCGCTAAGGCTTTGAGCTTTCTGTCCGTAACCTTCTTCTAGATTTCATTAAGATCATTTCTGATGATTGCTGCGACCGAGGGCATGAACAGTAAATCCTCGCCCACTTTATTCCTCAGGTTTTGATAATATTCTGACATTGGCATCCGGTTCACCCCGCAGTATATTTGTTAGAACTCCACATAATCTCCCACTCCTGACTCCAAAATATCTATCAAATCACTGTCCATGAACCTGTACTCGTCCGCGATATCCAGACAAATGACCCGTTTATGCGCGATTTCGGCTTGAAACTTGGCGCTCAGTCTTCGGAGATGCTTTTTTTCCATGACAAAAATAAGATCCGCCCAGCCGATATGTCCTGCGGTTACCTTTATCCTCGCGTTCTCTTCCGTCCCCGCCGATCTCACTTCATGGCCACCGCGTTCATCGAATATCTTCTCCGCCGTCAGGCTTCTCCATTTGTTCCTGCTGCATATAAAAAGAATTTGAATAAAGTTAACCTCCTAACTCCTAAACGCTGTCTCTGCTGACCCATCTCATCCCCGGAGCCGTGTCTGGCCGTTCCTCAAACCCGAACTTTTTATAAAATTCGGACTTATGCGCCGCCGCAAACAATTGAACCATCAGGATATCCTGTTCTTTGCACTTTTTCAGCAATTTGTTCAGAATACCGGTGCCAATGCCCTTACCCTGATATTCCGGTAAAATAATCAAATCGCATATAAAAGCTTGAAAAATGCCATCCGAGATCACCCGGCCCATTCCAACCAACCGATCCTCCTCAAAAGACGAGACAACAAGCCAACTCTGGCGCAGAGCCTTTTCCAGCTGTTCGCTTCCCTTCTCCGTTACTCCGTGCCAGCCCGCGCTTTCAACCAAAGTGATAAATTCTTCCCCTGTCGGTATGTACTCGCCGTATGTAACAGGCTGCAAATCCTTGGACATAATCATATTCACCTCCGGCCGTTCTTATTATTTTTCCGCGATCCACACCGTCCATCGATCCTGTTCTTGTATCGGTTGTCCGCTTGCCAGATGCTGCCCGATGAAATTCACCAGCTCCGAGAGCTCGTCATCCGTCAGTTCAAATAGCAGGGATCTTCCCGTGCGGTTGAGCAAATCCAGCCCCAGCTGTTCAAAGTCTCTATAGCTTTTTCGGGTTTCCCAGTATGAGAACTCGGCGTTCAGGACGAACCCGGTCTGCCTTAAAGCGTCAATTACCTCACTGCCGGAATAGCGTCTTTGAATTTCCTGCTCCAGCAGCTTCGGATATTTTTCGAAAAAATAGCCCCGAATATGGGTTGGACTTCCCGCAAGCGAGCAATCTTCAGGCGTCCGGTCTTGGATGATGAATGTCCCGCCGGGCTTTAACACTCTTTGGGCTTCTCGAAAGCACGCGCCTAAGTCTCGAATATGATGAATTAACGCCCGCTCCAGCACAATATCGAACTGCCCGTCTTTGAGACCCGTATCAAGCGCATTCCCTCGCGCAAAAGAGATGTTCGGAATGTCCCTGCAATTCTCAGCCGCTCCCTTCAACATTTCAGCCGAAAAATCCATTCCCGTCACTTGGGCAGCTCCGGAGAGCGCCAATGCCTTCGTGTATATCCCTCCGCCGCAGCCTATATCCAGTACCCGCTTCCCTTGAAGCGGGACGTACCGCCCTATCGTTGAAATCCAGCTCGCTTCCGCCTCTCTGGAGGCATAGGTGGATTGATTATTCTGGTCGTGAAAGTCGATCGGCATTCCTTTACCGCCTTTCCTTAATCTGACGCTCCTTTAAAAATGCTTGCGAAATCCCATCACATTCTCTTCCCTATAGCCTAACTCTTCATAGAACTTATGCGCTTCCGTCCGCTGCCCGCCCGATACAAAAATGATATACGTACAATCTCTTTCCCTGGCCGCCCGCTCGATTTCCTGCATTAGTACCCTTCCAACGCCTTGTCTTCTGAAACGGCTTGAAACAACGACATTTTCAATGACCATAAAAGATTTGCATTCGCCCACAAAATCCTGACAGATGATCCCCATCAGCGAACCAGCCAGTATATTGTCTTGAAAAGCGCCCAGCAGTATGTAGTTGTCATTATCTTCATGCGATTCGAACACGCTGGCCAGCTTGGCCTCATTGGATTTGTGTCCCGTCAGTTCCTCATACAAGCCGTTAAGCGCGGACAAATCTTCTTTGCCAATCTTTCTAATGGAAAGCATAATTATCCTGCCTCCTCCTCTCCTGAAGCAAATGCTTCATATAATTCCTGCACAGTGTGGACACAGTATGTCGGCTTGATAGCTTCCAGCTCAGCCGTGCTGCCGTACCCGTATAAGACGCCAATCGACGATATTCCGTTGTTATGCGCTCCGATAATGTCATGCTTCCGGTCCCCGATCATGACGGTGCTAGCTGTATTCAAGTTCTCTTTTTCAATGATATGCCTAATGATTTCACTCTTATCCGACAGTGTGCCATCCAGGTTGCTCCCAACCACCGCATGAAAAAAATGATCCAGCTTAAAATGCTTCAAAATCTTTTCGGCGAACACAAACGGCTTCGAAGTCGCAACGATCAGAATAGCCTGCCGCTGAGTAAGCATGCTCAATAGCTCGGGAATGCCGGAGTACAGTTCATTCTCAAAGATACCTGTATCCGCAAAATACTCCCGGTAATACTGCACCGCCTGCCAGGCATCCGCCTCCGAAAAACCGTAAAACTCCTGAAACGAATGAGCGAGCGGCGGCCCGATGAACGGCTCCAAACGGTCCAAATTGTCTTCGATAATCCCAAACTTGGCCAGCGCGTACTGCACGGACTTGGTTATGCCAATTTTCGGGTCCGTCAGCGTACCATCCAGATCAAACAGAATATGCGAAAAATTCAAATGATCACCGTCCCTTTCGGCGAAATTAGTCAATCTTATATTCAGTAATGGAAGCGCAGGGAATATCCTCCCGTTCCACCTGGGTCCGAAAAGCCATGCCATGGCCAACCACAATGACAACCTCATGCTCCGAATATTTCCTCAGAACACTGTCCATCCTGCTTTTCAGCATGGTCTTCGACTCCCATAACCTCGTTTCTCCCGGGGGATACATCCCGCCGCATCGTTCATAGTCTTGGACGAGTTGGTTTAACCGCTCAAGCGAATCGTATTCAAAGGTCAAATCCGGCTGCCATTCCCGGAGGTCAAGCTCTACGGCGATGTCCAATGACAATTCCTTGGATAGGATCGCCGAGGTCTGCATCGCCCGGGTGTAGGGGGAAGAAATAATAAGCTCCGCCTTGCGCAGCCGTGGATCTTTTGACGTGTCATACACCTGGAGGATTCCCCTGGAGGTTAGGGGAGCCAGGTCCCGTCCATGCCCTTTTAGCTTATAATGTTCATTAATCTGCCAATCTGGTTCTCCGTGACGAATCAAATAGAACAAGGTCATTTACAATCTCTTCTCAAAACACAGGCTGGACGGACAATCCGCGTATTCTCCAAACCGTTCAATCTCGCCGTAGCCGTTCTTTTTGTAGAATCCGATCGCCTCTGTCTGCTGATCTCCCGTTTCCAGCTTGATTCCCTGATATCCCTGCCTGGCCGCTTCTTCTTCCAGCCGCTGCACAACCCTCCGGGCGATTCCCTTGTTCCAGTAATCCGGCGCAACCTGTATCAGTTCGGTATTTTCCATGTGCAATCTCTCCTTACGATCATCCTCATAACAGAAAAGCATGAATCAATTGTAACGTGTTCTACCGGAATGAAAAAGGTACACGAAACCGCTGCGAGCCGCCATTTCATTTTCCTGTTACAGTGCGGCATTGCCGAAACGAATGATTGAAAAATCCAACGCCGATTGGATTATACGGTTCCGCAGAGGATGCAAATCCGGTGTAAAACGCAGCTCAACAGCTTCCTGGAGCAGCTTGGACAACAAATCGCCCATCGGTTCCACGATTACGGGCCTGACCTCTTCCAGCGAAATATAATACCCTGCTGTCTTGTCGAATAATGTGAAGGAATCTTCCGCAAAAGTATATCTGTACAGCCGCGTATGGCGGATACGTTCCAGCCAGGCACTCTCTACGGCAATTACCTTATCTGCGCTTGTGTGCTCAAAAAAACTCCCGGTGTCTTCCGCCGCCGCCCCCTCCGGCATCGAGTAGATCACCCGGGGGCAGTTCCGGGGAAAGTAATAATGCGGAGCATGCTCACGGTCGATTGCCCAGACGACCGGCTGTAAATCGGGAAAGGATTTCGAGGGACGAGGGCGAAAGATTTCGATGCCGGGATCTTCGCTTAAGTGATATAACATAGATCCTCCATCGTTTTATATTTTTGCTTGGACCACACCAGCCAATAATCCGAGATATTCCTTCAGCGCCGTTCCAACCGTTCCAATTGCACCAGGGCTGGGCGCCAGCATACCCGCATACCAAGCCGCTGTGGCGCCGCCGCTTATATGGTAATCAGTCGGATATGGCTGGACCTCCATTCCGGCTTGCCGGAACTCCGCAACTGCCCGCGGCATATGGAATGCCGAAGTGACCAGCACCGGGCGGCTCAGCCCGTGCTCCTTCATGAGCGCGGCCGTAAACTCGGCATTCTGCTCCGTGTTCAGCGAACGATTCTCGATAAGAATACTCCGTTCATCCACTCCCAGTCCGATCAGCTGTCTGCGGGCGATATCGCCTTCGTTGCCGCTGTCGGCAAAAACCTGCCCGCCGCTGAACAGCACCGGCAATCCCGTCAGGCGATGCAGCCGGACCGCAGTTACCAGCCTGCCCGCCGCCGATCCGCCCAAGCTGCCATCGCCATCAATGTCGGGGGTTCCTGTCGTAGCTCCGCCTCCGAGCACCACCAGGCAGTCGCCCTGAACCTGCTCCGGCTGGGCATACCGCGATTCCAGACTGCGCATCAGCGGGTTCGCGATCAGCGGCACCGACGCCAAATACAGCAGCAGCGTTACGGAGAGCAGGACCACTGCCGGACCGCGCTGTTTTTTCCGTAACAGCCATAATGCCAGCAGCGCCAGCAGCACAACAAATATTCCCGGAGGCAGCACGAAGCTGTAGATAAATTTAATTACATAAATCAACCTTAGGCATCTCCTTTCGATCCAATGAACCTTATACCAATGTCTTTAACCGGATATTCGAAAATATCGGCGGTTCTGCCTTGCCCGATCAACCTTAAATCGCTCACCTGCTTAAGCCTCCTAAATTTGCTTTCTTGCAACGATATTAGCGAATAGATTCAGAAATGATTAGATCTATCCTTCCTTCATACGCTTTAAGCTTCGCCTGCCCGCCTATAGGAAACGTCAGCATCGGTGTTGTGTGGCCAAAGTCCACATCCGCAATGACCGGAATAGAGACCAGCTCTTTTTTCGTTTTTATTATTTTTGTTAATAGATCTCTGGTCATTTGCGATGCCTGTTGAAATCTGCCAATAACTAGTCCTTTCACTTTGTCAAAATCAGCTTGGTGAATAAGCGACTGCAGGTCTCTATCGAACGTAGCCGGTGAGGATTCATAATCATCTTCTACAAAAAGAATCGCCCCCGCCAAATCAGGCATAAACGCGGTTCCCTGCAGCAGATTGAGCGTACACAAATTTCCGCCGATGATGACGCCGCTCGTAACTCCTTCGTTAATTATATAGGGTCCCTCATTAGGAAAAAACGTACGTCTCTCCTGATCCGCATACCAAGCATCATCACTCCAATACACAGAGGGCTTGATCTGAATGGATTCATGTCCGGTCATAAGCCGGTTGAAACAGTCAACCGTGTACTCATTCCCCTGTAGCATGGCAAATGTAGAGAAATGCGGTCCCGAATAGGTGATCAAGCCGGTCTGGCTGTAAATCGCGTTGCTTATCGCTGTAATGTCTGAATACCCGCATAGACGCTTGGGATTGGACTTTATCTAAAAAGCCGAGAAGACTCCTTCCTCTA
>NZ_ASSD01000012.1 GCF_000520715.1 Paenibacillus zanthoxyli JH29 | reverse complement strand
TGTTATTCCTTATTTTGGGTAATCAACAGGCGTGAAAAAATAAAACAATTCGAAACATATTGCAATCTTGCGCACAAAGTGGTAAATTAATTAACGACTAAATGACCAGATTTGTAAAATAGTCAGTTTGCTTGACCGGCATTTATTAGGCTGCAGAAAGGAAGTGCGCGGATGGCAGTGGTGGATCGAAGGCAGCAGGTGATTAAAGCGGCGGCAAAATCCTTTTCATTATTCGGATACAAGGCGACAACAATGGATCAGGTGGCCAAAATCGCGAACGTCGGCAAAGGCACCATTTATACTTTTTTTTCGAACAAGGAGCAGTTGTTTGACGAGATTCTTCACTCGGTTATTCTTGAGATGAAAAATATCGCCGACCGGGAGATTAAGCGCGACAAGCCTTTCTTTGACAACCTGCAGCGTGTGCTGGACGCCCTGCTGGACTTTCGGAGCGAGCATGAACTGATTATCAAGCTTTCCCAGGAAAAGCGCGAATTCGGCACGCTGCAGGCGCAGGAGGGACTCGATAAGATCGAGGGCGCCATCATCGCATATCTGGAACGAGAGGTGGAGCACGCCATCAGCAAGAATGAAATTAAGCCGTGTGATCCGAAGGTTATATCGGTGGTTATGCTGAAATTGTACGTTACGCTGACGGCCGAGCTTAACAAATTGCAAGCCCCTCTGAGCAAGGAGGAGATCAAATCGTATTTCCGGCTGATTCTGGCCGAAGGTCTGGCACAAACGACGTAAGAGAATGGCGGAAGGGGTCTATTGCCCATTCTCTCCAGAAGTTTGGCGAATCAAACGGAAGTTTAGGTGAGAGCAAGAGCCGAGAGGCATTTTTTTGTCCTCTGAATTGACCAATCGGGAAAAATAGTCAGTTATTATTACAAGCTATTTTTCGTAAACAGAAAGAAACAAGTAAAGGAGAGAACCGGAGTGAAATCATTATCTGTCTTTATGAAAGACATGGGTACGGCGCTTAAGAAACCGATGACGCTAATTACCATCCTGGCCGTGCTTTTCATTCCGACGCTTTACAGCGGAGTGTATTTGAAGGCGTTTTGGGACCCTTACGGCAATCTCGATAAGATGCCGATCGCCATCGTTAATGAAGACAAGGGCGCGGATTACGAGGGGACTAAACTGAACGCCGGCCAAGATCTGGTAAAGGAGCTTAAGCAGAGCAAGGATTTTAACTGGGTCTTCGTGAGCCGCGAACAGGCGGAAGAGGGACTGAATAAAGACGAATATTATGTAGCCATTATTGTACCGGAGAATTTCTCCGCCAATGCGACGACTATGCTGGATGATCAGCCGAAGCCCGCACAGCTCATATATGAGCCGAAGCAGGGGGAGAACTTTACCGCCAGCACCATCGCGGGTTCGGCGGCCAAGGAGCTTAAGGCCAAAGTATCGGCTAAGATTACAGAAGCTTACGTGAATTCTGTGTTTGATAACATAACCGAGATATCAAACGGCCTTGGCGAAGCCAGCGACGGCGCGGCCAAAATCGCAGACGGCGCGGGTAAGCTGGACAATGGCGCGGCCAAGCTGAAAAATAATCTGGTCGTTCTGACCGACGGAGCGGGCAAGCTGCTTAGCGGCGTTCAGCCGCTGAAGCAAGGCGCCGCCGCGATCAAGAGCGGCGCAGCCGAGCTGCATACAGGCGGCAGTTCCCTTGCCTCCGGGCTGAATCAGCTGTCCGCCGCCCATAAACAGCTGGCGGACGGCGCAGCGCAGTCGGCAGCGGGCGCCAAGCAGCTAAGCGGCGGCCTGCACCAGTCCGCCCAAGGCGCGGCGCAGCTAAAGAGCGGAGCGGGAGCCGTCGCGGACGGCAGCGCGCAGCTAAAGAGCGGAGCGGAGTCTGTCGCGGACGGCAGCGCGAAGCTGCAGGCTGGCCTGACGGCCTCCGTGGACGGCAGCGCGAAGCTGGCTGACGGACTTAAGGCCTCCGCTGAAGGCAGCGCGAAGGTAAGCGCCGGCGCGAAGAGCGTCTCGGATGGACTGCAGCAGCTGGCGCAGGCCAATCCGCAGCTGGCAGCGAGCGCCGATGTGCAGAAGCTGATTGCCGCGAGCAAGGCGGTGGCGGACGGCAGCGCG
>NZ_ASSD01000011.1 GCF_000520715.1 Paenibacillus zanthoxyli JH29 | reverse complement strand
TTGGAGAGATACCCAAGTGGCTATAAGGGGACCCTCTGCTAAGGGGTTAGACTGCGTAAGCGGTGCGAGGGTTCGAATCCCTCTCTCTCCGCCATTTCAAATTCATTAATATTAGTATGGCGGCGTAGCTCAGCTGGCTAGAGCGTACGGTTCATACCCGTGAGGTCGGGGGTTCGATCCCCTCCGCCGCTACCATACATACGGAGGCTTAGCTCAGCTGGGAGAGCATCTGCCTTACAAGCAGAGGGTCGGGGGTTCGATCCCCTCAGCCTCCACCATTTGACAATTTAATAATGACATATGACATCTTGCCGGTGTAGCTCAATTGGTAGAGCAACTGACTTGTAATCAGTAGGTTGGGGGTTCAAGTCCTCTCGCCGGCACCATTGTCACAAACGCGGAACCGTGGTGTAGAGGCCTAACATGCCTGCCTGTCACGCAGGAGATCGCGGGTTCGAATCCCGTCGGTTCCGCCATTTTATGAATCTCAATGTTTGGCTCGGTAGCTCAGTCGGTAGAGCAGAGGACTGAAAA
>NZ_ASSD01000010.1 GCF_000520715.1 Paenibacillus zanthoxyli JH29 | reverse complement strand
CGAACCGGCGGATACGAGCCTGCTGATCGAACGCTCCGCCAAGCTGGAGCGGCTGCTCGCCATGGTCAAAGAGCTGCGGGAAGAGGGAGAGCGCTGCCTGATTTTTACCCAATATATCGGCATGGGCCAGATGCTTCAACGCGTGCTGCGGGAGGAACTGCGGGAGCCTGTGCTCTATCTGAACGGAAGCACCTCCAAATCGGCGCGGGACCGCATGATCGAAGACTTTCAGTCCGGACGGGACATGCCTCTGGCCCCGCCAGGCCTGTCAACGCCCTCTTCCGCAGGCGGAGATCAGCAGGTCCTGCGCGCGTCCTCTTCGCTGAACGGACAGCCGCAAGCCTCTCTCCCGACCGGCCCGAAGCAGGCCCCTTCACTTGCGTCGCAGCGGCCTGCCGTGTTTATTCTGTCCCTGAAGGCCGGCGGCGTCGGCCTGAATCTGACGGCGGCCAATCATGTATTTCATTTCGACCGCTGGTGGAACCCGGCCGTGGAGAATCAGGCGACGGACCGGGCCTACCGCATGGGCCAGACTCGCGATGTTCAGGTGCATAAATTCATTGCCCTCGGAACATTGGAAGAGCGGATCGACGAGATGCTGGAGAGCAAGCAGCAGCTTAGCGACAGCATCATTACCAGCTCGGAGGGCTGGATTACCGAGCTGTCCACCGAGGCTCTGAAGGACCTGTTCACTCTGAGGCGCGAATGGTCAGGGGCCTGACGGCACCCGGGCCCGAAGCGCCAGAAAGCCATCCTCTGCATAAGTGCGGGATGGCTTCTTTTTTTAACCATAAACGCTGCTGCTATAGTATCTACCTGTAATCAGGCACACTCCTAATGCTTCCATACATCCTCATATTCCGGATTTCTTCTAAACTGGACTCCAACATAAGAGCACTGGGGTATGATTTTAACCCCCTTCGCTCTCGCTTCCTCCGCTAGCCTATTGAGCAGCCTCTGAGCGATATTTCCTCCCCGGTAATGAGGCGACACATACGTATGATCGGCTACCCAGGTATGCTCGTCTTTTGGCACGTAGGTAATTTCTCCAATCGGCCCCTCGTCCGTACGGATAACAAAGGCGTTGCGCTCCTTGTAAATAACGCCGATTTCATCGGTTTCGTTGTTGCTCATGGCTTTTACCTCCTCGTATAGCTTGCCCTTGGGTTCCAATATTACTTTACCCACTCAGCCCATTTTTCTTCAAAATCCGGCAAAAGGATGCGACGATTCACAGATTCAGGCTACAAATCTAGCAGATTCATTCATTTCACGCTTAACTTACACGAAAAATAAATTTTTCTCTGGATTTTCCAATTTACCGGTGGTAGAATCTTCTTAATCTTTTTCCCTACTAATCTAGGTGGAAATAAAGAGAGAATTACTAGGAAAGGAGAATTCTACATAAGCTTCACCCAGGCGGCAGGGGAAATCAACATTATACAGAACATTTGGGAGGGATTTTATTTGAAGTTGGGCAAATTAACACGCAAGCTGTCCATCGTGTCTCTGGCTTTGGGACTGACAGCCGGGACTATTCCGGGCGCCGCATTCGCCGCCGACAGCTTGCAAACGCATTTATCGCAATTTTCTACGAAAAGCACCTCTTTGCTTCAAAGCTCGAAAGGAACTTATATCTCACCCAAAATCAACACCAAATCATCTGCGGATGTCCGCGTTATCGTGCAGCTTAGCGGCCAACCGGCAGCCGTAGGCAAGTACGCGGCGAAGCAGGGCATTTCCTCCCTGGCGAAATCCGCTACCGAAGCGGCTGTCGCGAGCCAGCAATCGACAGTTCTGGACAAAGCCGAGGACGAAGGCATTGACCTTAAAGTGAACTATCGTTACAACACTGTATTAAATGGCTTCGAGGTAACCGTTCCCGCCAACGAGATTCCGGAACTCGCCGAAATTCCCGGCGTCAAGTCGATCTATGAGAACAGTACATGGTATGCGATTCCCGTTGATGAGGCTGATGCTACGATTACCGGAACGCTTCAGTACGGCGCAGCTCCTCTGGACCAGATCGGGGCGAATGCCGCTTGGGAAAAAGGATATACCGGCAAGGGTCTTAAAGTAGGCGTTATTGATACAGGCGTCGATTATAAGCATCCCGATATCGAACCTGCGTATATAGGCGGTTGGGATTCTTTCTATAATGACAATGATCCTTACGAAGAAGCCCCTAATCCGGAAGCGGGTTATGAAGGCTCTTATCACGGCACTCACGTAGCAGGCACCATTATCGGCAGATTCGACAATCCTACAAGCGAGATTGTGCAAAAAGGCGTCGCTTACGAGGCCAATCTCTATGCATACAAAGTACTCGGTTATAACGCCGACACCAAATCCGACAGCGGTTCTTCCGCTCAGGTTATCGACGGTATCGAGCATGCAGTCAAAGACGGCATGGACGTAATCAACCTCTCTCTCGGCTCCGACGCTGAGAAGGACGTTAATTCTCCGGACGCTATAGCGATCAATAACGCTGTCCTTTCCGGCGTCACTGCGGTTATCGCCAACGGCAATGCCGGACCGGGCGCAAATACGCTTGGCTCGCCCGCAACCTCACAGTTAGGTATTTCAGTCGGCGCGGCAACTAGCCCGGCGAAGAACTTCCATGTTAATTTCCAGCCGACGGTGGCGAGCGTTACTTATTCCACTTACAGCGACTTGAACGTCATGTCTTGGGAATTTGGCAAAAGCAATTTTAAGGACATTATCGGAACAGAGCCTGTAAAAGCAGGATTTGCGGGTTTGGGCACAGAAGCCGATTTTAACAAACTTCTTTCTCAACTCAATCTGCAAGAAGGCGAGCCATATATTGCATTCGTTTCGCGCGGAGTACTCGGCTTTACCGACAAAATCGCCAACGCTAAAAAATCCGGGGCCGCAGCAATTGTTATCTTTAACGGGAACGGTAAAGTTTTGAAGGACAACACATCCGTAGTCGATTTGAGCGAGAGCATTCCTGGCCGTGACGATTACATCAGCAACAATATTGGCGATATATATAACAGCATTCCGACGTTTGACATGAAAGGAAGCGAAGGACGGCTGCTCGCCAAAACGATTATAGCCAACCCTGATGTTACCTTTACCTTCGGAGCCGAGTACAATGAAACTGATTTTGCGGGAGACACACTCGCCAGCTTCTCTTCCGAAGGACCGAACGTCGATGCCAACCTGAGCATTAAACCGGATTTCGTCGCTCCGGGCGTAGGCATCCTGTCAACCTGGCCTGCTTACAAAAAATACGATGAGTTTAAAGATGCATCTTATGACAAAGCCTACAACCGCATCAGCGGAACAAGCATGGCTACGCCGCATGTGGCCGGCCTTGCCCTTCTTCTGAAGCAAGCTCACCCGACTTGGGGGCCGTTTGAGATTCGGGCGGCACTGGCCAATACAGCCAAGGTACTTGACGGATACAACGTATACGAACAGGGAGCTGGACGTGTAAATGTCGCTGACGCCATTAATACACCGGCGGTCCTTGAATCTATTGAACCGATCACGATTCTCGACAAAAACTTCAATCCGCAAAATGTTATCAACTATAACGATTCCGCCAACTTTGGTGTCGTTGCTCCTGGCGCATCCAAGATTGAAAATCTGCAAATTAAAAACACGGACAGCTCCAACTTAACTTATACCGCTGCCGTACAATGGCATGGTGACGCTCCAGCCGGAATTACAGCCGATTTAGGTCAAACTGAATTGGCAGTTGGAGGGTACCAAACCAAAACATTCGCATTGAATGTGAATGTGGGTAATAGTACAGAATCCGGCTTCTATGAAGGGCAGGTTACTTTGACTGCTCCTAATCTGCCTACACTTCACCTTCCTTTCTCCGTATATGTAGGCACTGAGCTGCCTAACAGCCCGGTAGGCATTCAGGAAATTTCGCTGACGAATCCAGTAATTTATCCAAATCTGCCAACGCCGGTTACAAGCGATCTGAGCTACAAGCTGACGGCGGACAAAACAAATGTGTATGAGCTTGACGTTTACAACTTGGACGATGAGCTTATCGGATTGATGGATTTCGACACGGTGACCAGCGCTACCTATCTTGAAACAGGCGTTCACACTGTCAAAGGCATTGATGGCTCCTACATCAAGTATGATGCCAAGGGCCATGTCGTACTTGACGAAAATGGTAAACCGGTTATAGGGCATCTTACAGATGGAGTTTACAAGCTGAACATCTTCTATGGATATTACAATAAATCACTCGATAAATTAACAAGTGATTACAACGGCTTCATCTCGCTGCGCGTCGATAACTCTACAAGCATCGGTGGAGGCGGTTCGGCCGGCGGCGGTGGAGGAGGCGCAGTTGCACCGACTACACCACCTGCACCAACGGTTCCAGGGTCCGCTGCAGCCTTGATCGACCAAGGCTTCAAGCAAGTAACCGTTACGCCTGCAACGACCGTGCAAAACGGCGTTACCATCATCACGGTATCGGATAACGACCTGAAAGCTGCTTTGGCTAACGCTACTACCGCCCAGAACGCTGTTATCATCTCGGCTCCTTCGGTTAGCGGTTCCGCCGCCAAGGTCAGCCTGACTGCGGATCAAGTGAAGCTGCTAGCAGCTCTCTCTTCCGCTACCAAGGTAATTCTCAGCACAAAAGATTCCGCAGTTTCCCTGCCCGTAACGCTGCTGAGCGGCGCTCCTGCAGGCGCAGGCTTCGATCTGTCGATTAAGCCGGCCTCGGAAGAAGCGGGCAAATTCACGGCAAGCGCAGCCGGTTCGTCTGTCATCGGAGCCCCGGTATCCTTCGAAGGAAACTGGACAACGGTAACTGGCAGCACGTATCTGACTGTGCCAAGCAATACGTTCATCAAGAGATCCTTCACTGTTCCTGGAAGCATTGCCGCGAATACGGCCGGCGTTCTCTTCGAAGAGAACGGCAAGATCACTCCGGTAGCTTCCGTATTCAAGGCTCAAGAGGGTGGAACGACCCTAGTTACCGTTAATCGTCCCGGCTTTTCAACATATGCCGCTGTAAGCCGTCCGGTGCCATTTACCGATATCGCGGCATCGTCTGCGGCTTCGGACATCACGGCACTGGCTAACAAATTGATCTTCCAAGGCACTTCAGCAACGACCTTCTCGCCGGAGAGCAACCTGACCCGCGCCGAATTTACGGCACTGCTCGTACGCGCGCTCGGTCTGCGCACCGACGCATCGGTAAACTTTACCGATGTGAAGGCAGCCGATTGGTATGCAGCCGATGTTGCAGCCGCTACGAAGGCCGGATTGATTCTGGGTGTTGGTAATGGCAAGTTCGCGCCGAAGGCCAAGGTTTCCCGTCAGGAAGTGGCCGTTATTCTGGATAGAGCCGTGAAGCTGGCCGGTATCGA
>NZ_ASSD01000009.1 GCF_000520715.1 Paenibacillus zanthoxyli JH29 | reverse complement strand
CGACTGATATCGTCCTCTGCTGCACTTGTTGAACACAACGTCGACTCCAGCTTCATTTTTCCCACCTCCTTAAAATAACGAGAAAAGAGGCACTCTCCAAAGGAAAATGCCTCCATTCGTATGGTCGGTATATCTCTAGTTCCCATCTTAAACAGATAATCCCTATGTGTCAACTGTGAATTTGTAATAGCCTGCGAATCCATCCTGATTAAGCAAAAACATATTCGCCTTCGCCAATCCGAATGGTTTTCCCTTTCAGCTTTACAGAATCCGTTTCAAAAATCACCTGCTTGAACTGGTTCTCGTCCCCTTTTACGAAATCAAAAAACTTATCGCCAATCTTGAGGGTGACTGATTGGTCTTCCGGCTCCAAGGCAGTTAGTCCAAATAGCTTTCCCCAATGCTCGGCGGCGGCTGCCGGACCTGTGACATGGAATACCGCCCGTTTGATTTCGGCATGACCGGCAGGATGGGAGCTAATGATGCCGGATGACGTTAAGCGCTCCAATCGTTCCGCATCCGTCCCTTTCCATTGAATAATGAACGGATAGACCAGTCCGCCAAAATCACCGTCAATGGTCATCATCCGCCATTCGATTAATCTGCCCTTGTTATCCAGACGCTTGCCATCCATTATGGGAGAAAGCTTTAAGCCAGCCGCTTCCAAAGAAGCGGCCATTTCCTCAATATCATCGGTCCGAATAACGACTCTGCTCAAAACTTCATGCTCTGGCAATACTTCGACCGCATCTTTTACCACACGGTTATGTTCCGTTGCCTTCGCTAATTCAAGATTCTCAATACCCAGAAACTCGATATAGGTTAGCCCAAAATAGCTTAAGCTGTTATAGGTTCCCCACTCCGTATGCGAGCCTCCCTTGAAGGCGACCAAACCATGATCCAGGAAGAGCTTAACCGGTTGGTCCAAATCATTGACATAATGAACAAGATGATCCCAATTTTTCGATGCCATTGCTATTTCGCCCCTAACTCGGTTGTCCGCTTTACGGCTGCCAGGACACTTCGTTGCAGACCAGCCGCGAAATCGCTGTTGTTCAGCTCGTATAGGCCATGAATGCCTACTCCGCCTGGGGAATTATTAATGTCAAGCAACTGTCTTGGATGCAGTCTGGTCTGCTTCAGCATGATGACTGCTCCAAAGACATTCTCCAGCGTAACGTTCCACGCCTGCTCCCGCGGCAATCCGGCGAGCACACCCGCATCCGCAAGAGATTCAATAAAATAATAAATGTAATTCGGTCCGGCCACACCATATCCGGTAAAGATATCAATGAGCGATTCATCCAGGTACTGCACCTTGCCGAATCCCAGCAAGAACCCCTCCACCTGATCCTTATTGGCATAGGCATTGAGGGCAACCCCGCTATAGCCATAACCCGTATCAGTCAACGTATTGGGAATAACCCGAATAATGGGACGTTCTTCTCCAAAAAAGCCGGCCAGCTTCTGAATCGTCACTCCCGCCACAATCGAAACGATTGCGGCGGCTGGTGCTGCGAATTGTTGTACAGCATGTCCAAGTGCTGCCAAATTGTCCTGCGGCCGGACAGCAATCACAATCAAGTCGGCTTCGGCCAAAAATTTCTCCTGAGAGCTGTCCGTTTTCACTCCGTAAGTCTTATCCAGAAACTGAAGACGCGCCTCATTGATATCCATTACGCTAATTCGATCCGCGGATATCGTTTGATTGGTTACAACGGCGCGGATAATGGCCTCGGCCATTTGTCCGCCGCCGATAAAGTGAATCTGTTTTTCGATCAACCCATCCACTTCCTAACTTAATTGTTTTTCCACGCTTCAGGCAGAATGAACCCGTTGTATTTTTCTATTCCCTTGATATACGCTTCAAACTCCGGAGACTCATAAGCGGCTTTCAAGTCCTTGGCCCATTGGGTATTTTCATCCTTCTTGTTGATGGATACAATGATTCTGTGCTGCATCGGCGTGTTTTCGATTTTCAATGCGTCTGTAATCTTTTTGCCGGCGTTAGCAATGTAGTTTCCGTTGACGACTCCATAATCCACATCTTCCAGGGATACCAGGATTTGGGCAGGGTCCAGAATTTTAATATCAATCTTATACTTGTCCGGCTCCATGCTGTTAATGTTAAAGTCCTCCACACCTGCTCCTTCTTTAATCTTTACCCATCCAAGTTCTTCCAGAATCCGCAGCGCACGTTCCTGATTAACCGGATCATTAGGGACAGCAACGGTAGTGCCGTCTTTTACATCATCAAGTGTGGTGTGCTTGACGGAGTATAGACCTTGCGGCGCACCCGGCACATAGGCGATGCCAACCATGTCCGCGCCAATTTCCTTGTTAATCGCCTCCATATACGCCGTGCTTTGGAAAATGCTTGCGTCAATGGAGCCTTCCTTCATGGCAGGGTTGACCTGCATGTTTTGAGAAAAGGTCTTGATATTAACCTTGTAGCCCTTTTTCTCCAAAATTGGCAAAATCGATTCGCGGAACTGCTCTTCGTACGTTCCCACACCAAATCCGACGGTAATCTCTTTCTTTTCTTCCGGCGCAGCCCCTGAATCCGAGCCTTTATTCGAATTTTGGCCGCAAGCCGACAACAATGCCACAACCCCAACTAAAAGAACGAGCAGTAACTTTTTCATACTCTTGTCTCCTTTTCAAAAACGGATTTTTTCAGCTGTTTCAGAGCTTCATCGGTTACGTTAAGCGGGATTGCGCAATTTGGAGCGAGAATAAAGGGCTGGTCCTTCATCAAGTTCAAAGCATCCCCGGCCTGCTGCTGAATTTGAACAATGTCATTTGCCGCAAACAAAGCATGATCGACGCCGCCTACCTTGGTTGCCGTTAAAGCCGCATCCAGGTCCGGATTTCCTTCGGCTTTCGTGTCCCAGCTGATCCCGTCAATCCGGTAATCGTTAAATCTTTCAGGCTGGGAATAGGTTCCGCAAGTATGCAGGACATTTTTTCCGTAGCTCGCAGCCTCAAGCACAATGGAATCATAAGGTCTGGAAAATTCATTAAACATCGCTTCACTGAACAACCCCGGATGGGCTGTACCCGTCACCGCATAGAACAGTCCGTCCGATCCCGCTTGCTGAAGCTCTTTCACATAATCGGCCAAGGTTAATGAAATCACATGCAGCGCATGATGCGCCGCCGCCCGGTGCTCGGTAAACAACGATTCCAAGGTAACAGGATTCTCAATGCCAAATACCGTTTTGGTCACATAAGCAGACCGGCCCACAATAAAGAGCAGTACGGTAAGTGGTGAAAAAACGGTTTGAATCAAAGGGGTATCCGGCAGCCCTTGGCGAATCTTCCGCACCGCGTCCAATTGCTCCAATAACGGGGCTGATTCCACGGCTTTCTTCACCTCAAGATCCCAAAGATTAGCACCCGCTGGAACAGCGGTCGTTTCCTGTCTCGGAAATACAGTTTGATAGTCATGAAAATCATACTGATTTCCCCAGGCTTCAGCCAGATAGGTTGCTCTAGGGTTAATTTTGACCCAATCCCAATCATAATTCTTGGTAAACGAAATCGTTGTTTCCGCCAAATCGTCTGCATTTTGTTCCTTGTCGATGAAATGACGCCAGCCGCTGACAATCGGACGGTCCGCCCTTTCACCGGATAAAATGGCGTTAAACCGGTCTTGTTTGCTCCATTCACTCACCTGTCGTTTTCCTCCCTTAAGTTAATTCCTAATAGCGGCGAATCTTTCTCGCCAAAATGTTGCCAAATGACTGAATACCCTGCACGAAAATAATCAGGATAGCTACAGTGGCAAATACAACAACCGTGTCAAATCGCTGGTAGCCGTATACGATCGCCAAGTCTCCGACTCCGCCGCCGCCAACCGTTCCCGCCATCGCTGTCGCACCAATCAAGCCGATCGTCGCCGTCGTCAGGGACAGGATTAACGATCCGAATGCCTCGGGCAGCAAAAAATGCCAGATGACTTGAAACGGTGTAGCCCCCATCGCCTCGGCCGCTTCCATAATTCCCGGATTGACTTCTAGCAGAGAATTCTCTACCAGGCGCCCGATATAAGGCGAGATATAAATGATCAGCGGCACGATCGCTGCGCTTGTCCCAATTGAGGTCTGAACAATCAACCGGGTAAACGGAATAATGGCAACGAGCAGTATAATAAAAGGCAGAGAGCGGACAATGTTGATCACGGGATTTATCATGGTATACAGTATTTTGTTCTCCAAAATCCCGCCCGGACGGGTAACCACAAGTAAAATCCCGATAGGTACACCAATTAAAGCCCCTACAAACAGGGACATCCCGACCATATAAATGGTATCAACAATCGCCTGCATGAACTGATCAGTTGTAACTGTAGTTGACATCATGCTTTTCCACCTTCTCTACACCGATTCCACTGCTTTTTAAGAAAGACAAGGCTTTATCCACCTCGGCAGTCTCCCCTTTTAACTGAACAATCACTTTCCCGAGTGTCGTTTCTTCAATCTCGGTCATATTGGCAAATAGAATATTGACTTGCACATCGTAGGAGCGAATCATTGTATACAGGATGGGCTCCGAAGCGGTTTGCCCGACAAATTCCAGTTTGTAGATGCCGCTGCCCGGTTCTTTTTTTATCGATTTTTGCACGCTGCTTGTGATGCTGTTCTGAATAACGGTCTTCACAAAATTTTGCGTGGTCGGATGCTGCGGATGTCCGAATACCTCAAGAACGCTTCCCTGTTCAATAATCCGCCCTTGTTCCATGACCGCTACCTTGTTGCAAATCTCCTGAATGACTGACATTTCATGGGTGATGATCATAACCGTGATGTTGTATTCCGCATTGATTTTCTTCAAAAGCTGTAAAATAGAGCGCGTGGTCTGCGGGTCGAGCGCTGAAGTCGCTTCATCGCAAAGGAGAATGGAGGGGTTCGAGGCAAGCGCTCTGGCAATCCCGACGCGCTGCTTCTGCCCGCCTGACAATTCACTCGGATAGCTGCCCGCTTTGTCGGCTAGTCCAACAAACTCCAGCAGCTCCAGCACACGCTGGCGAATTTCGCTTTTATTCTTTTTCAACAAAATGAGGGGAATGGCCACATTATCAAAAACTTTTTTCGATTCGAGCAGATTGAAATGCTGAAAGATCATGCCGATGTTTTTTTTGGCGGCACGCAGCTCTTTCACGCTGTATCCTCCTAAATCATGCCCATCCACAAAAACCTGGCCTTTCGTCGGTCTTTCCAAATAATTGACCAAACGAATCAATGTGCTCTTTCCCGCGCCGCTATAGCCGATAACCCCAAATATATCGCCTTTCTCAACCTTTAGATTAATTCCCTTCAAGGCTTCGTTCGAGATCCCTTTGCGGGTGTACGTCTTAGAAACATCCTTTAATTCAATCATATACATTCCTCTCATTTCATTTTCGGATTTAGGGCTAACCTTTCTCCTTCAGCTTCACCAACGCTTGCTCTGCCAATAAAGCGAAATACCTGGCAGCCGGCAATAATGCAGCCTCATCGACATCGAAACGCGGATGATGCAGCGCATAAGCGGGACCAGCTCCGATATTTACAAAAGTGCCTGGTATCTTCTGCAGATACAATGAGAAGTCTTCACCTCCCATTTGCGGCGGGATATCATGCACCTCATAACCTGCCTGCTTCGCGATCTCTTTGGTAAAATCAGCCCAGAATCCGTCATTTATCGTTGCCGGCGGTCCCGGATACCAATGCAGCTTAGCCTCCGCTCCGGCTGCCGCAGCAATTCCTTCGATGATTTGCGTCATTTTAACCGGGATTGTGCGGCGAATCTCTTCATTATGCGTTCGGACGGTGCCTTCCAATTCAACCATCTCTGGCAGCACATTCCAGGTATACCCTCCTTGAATTCGGGTAACGCTCAGCACAACCGGCTCGCTTGCGCTGTTCTGGCGGCTGACAATTGTCTGTAGCGCCGTAATGATTTGAGCCGCCGTTACAATGGAATCCACACCATTCTCCGGAGTTGCGGCGTGAGCCCCGATGCCTTTTACCGTAATTTCAAACCGGTCAACACCTGCGGTTAATGCTCCGGTTCTCGTTCCGAATGATCCTGTGGGCAGTTCTGGGGAGTTATGAAGACCAAATATGGCAGCTACACCTTCAAGCCCTCCCGACGCCAAGACGCTTTCAGCCCCATGACCGGTCTCTTCTGCCGGCTGAAACAATACTCTAACCATTCCGGGTAGCTCAGCTTCACGAGCCTTTAGCAAGTATGCGGCGCCTAAAATGACAGCCGTGTGAAAATCATGACCGCATGCATGCATTTTTCCTGGAATCTCTGACGCAAAAGACAATCCGGTCTGTTCTTCAATCGGGAGTGCGTCGATATCACAGCGAATGGCTGCGATGGGCCCTTCCCCGCATCCGATTTCTGCAATGAGCCCCGTCTCTAAAGGGAGATTCATTATACGAATATTGGCGTCCGTCAGCCATTTCCGCAGTTTTTCCGTCGTTTTAAACTCTTCATACGATAATTCCGGCTCCCGGTGAAGGTTTCTGCGAACGTCAATCAATTGACTGCCTAAAGCTTGTTCAATCTCATCCGGCTGTTTAGTAGACATGGACTTCCTCCCTTTATTTCGTTGTGATTTCGGCTTCGGAATCAGAAAACAGAGCGGTGAGGGCTTGATCGAAATCTCTGATAATATCATCAGCATCCTCCAGCCCGACCGACACGCGAATTAATCCATCCGTAATCCCAAATTTCATTCGCTCTTCCTGTGGAATGGAAGCATGAGTCATTGAGGCCGGATGCTGGACTAAGGTTTCCGGATCGCCCAGGCTGAATGAAATCATCGCTAATTTCAGCGAATTTATTAATTTTTTCCCTTCAATTAAGCTACCCTTGACTTCAAAAGAAACAATCCCTCCCATACCTTTCATTTGCTGCTTAGCCAGCTCATGTTGAGGATGAGACTTTAAGCCCGGATAAAAGACTTTATCGATGAAAGGATGAGACTCAAGGTAATCGGCAAATTTCTGGGCGTTGCTGCAATGTCTTTCTACCCGCAAGGCCATGGTCTTCATTCCTCTTAAAATCAAGAATGCGTCCCAAGCATTTAAATTCTGTCCCAAATCGCCCATCAGTTTCTTTCTCATGAACTGGATGGTGTCTTTTTTCCCTACAATAAATCCAGCCAAGACATCGCCGTGACCATTAATATATTTAGTAGCGCTGTGTACCACTACATCGGCTCCAAGCTCCAAAGGCTTCTGCAAGCAGGGGCTCATAAAGGTGTTATCGACAATGACCGGGAACTGATAGGATTTGCAGGCTTCCGATATTTTTCCAATATCAAGTATTGTCAATCTTGGGTTAGAAGGAGTTTCGATATACACTGCCTTTGTATTTGGCTTGATTGCCTTAATCATTGAATCCGGATCGGTACAATCGACAAAATCAAACTGTATGCCAAATCGGGGCGCCAAAGAAGTCAGGAAGTTATAGGTGCCGCCATAAACATCCTTAGTCACCAGGACATGATCGCCGTGTTTCAGGAAACCAAGAAGAGCAATGGAGATGGCCGCCATTCCGCTGGAAACGCCTAAAGCATCTTCCCCACCTTCCAGTGCCGCTATCTTTTTCTCCAATGTGCGGGATGTAGGGTTTCCGTATCTGCCGTAATAAACGCCTTCTTCCTCGCCAGCTACAACGGCCGCCGCTGTTTCTGCATCAGGGAACGCATAAGCCACCGCGGGTACGATCGTTTGAGAGATGGCGCCCGTGTGAGGGTCCGGAAACTGGCTCTCATGAATAATCTTCGTGTCCATACTCCATTCTGTCTTCATGTCCAACTCAATCCTCTCTGTTTGCTTGAATTCCTTGGATTCTCTCCAGTGCAGATGACAGACTGCTTAAAATATGATCCTGCATCGCCTTTTCCGCGCCTTCTTCATTGCGGTCGGCTATCATTTGCAAAATAAAGTTATGCTCTTCATCCGCCTGCGTGTTCCAATCGCCATGCAGAGAAACAAACCGGCAATAGCGAAGCGCGTGATCTCTTAGGTGATTCAGAATTTTCACAAAGGTCTTGAGATCACTCATTTCAGATAAATAATCATGGAATTCAAAGCCATAGGATACAAAATCCTGACTCTTGCCTGACCGAAAGGACTGTTTAATATTTTCAATCATAGCCGTTAAATTTTGGATATCTTGATCTGTAGCATTTTTAGCCGCACTCTTGGCAATATAACCTTCCAGCATGCTGCGGATCAGAAATATTTCTTTAACCTCTTCCACTGTTACTGAAGCCACTCTCAATCTTCCATTCGGCTGCCGAACGAGAAACTCCTCATTCTCCAACCTTTGAATCGCCTCTCTTAATGGAGTGCGGCTAACTCCTAGCAAAGCTGCCAAATTTTCTTCATGTACAACTTGATCAGGCTTTAGCTCACTATCAATAATTTTTTGTTTTAATGCAAAATAAGTATTATCCTTCGATAGCCTGCGTGTTCTCATAACAGAACTGTCCATAAATCCATCCCCTAGTCAATAATCTGCTGGTTCCCGCCATAGAAGTATAATTGTATAATTGTATACAATTATTTTAATTAGTACCCCGGTCCATTTTCTCTCCGCTTGCGACTAAAATCGAAACCTTACATCTGTCTGCTTATCTCGTAGAAGTTAGCCTTATAATACATACAGACAACGAAATTGTCCACAATTTTATGTTATTTTTAATCACATTTTTAAATAAAAACTCGAAAAAACATTAAAACTCCCCTTATATGTGTTATGTTTAATAACATGTAATTTACACTGTTAAGTAAATTCAATTAGAGGACAGACCAGAACCAACTGATATCTTAATGAGCAAGTGATTAGCTGCTTAACAGGAGAATTACCGACTGCTTGTTGGAGTCTTTCTGAATTTATATTAAACTATAACCATTGGAATAGTCAATTTTATTGCCGGAATAAAGAGACCTCCCAGGAAATCCTGAGAGGTCTCGAAAATATATATAGGGTTAAACGGTGTTTCCGCTCACGGAAACCCTTGATGTATAAGGCTTAACAGCCTGTATTACATCATGCCGCCCATACCGCCCATGCCGCCCATGTCAGGCGCGCCGCCTTTTTCAGGCTCCGGCTTGTCGGCGATAACGGCTTCGGTGGTCAGGAACAGGCCGGCTACGGATGCAGCATGCTGCAGCGCGGAGCGAGTTACCTTCGCAGGATCGACGATACCGGCTTCGATCATGTTGACCCACTCGTCGGTAGCGGCGTTGTAGCCGATGCCGATCGCTTCTTTTTTCAGGCGCTCAACGATAACGGAGCCTTCTTGGCCTGCGTTCGCGGCGATTGTGCGGATCGGCTCTTCCAGGGAGCGGAGCACGATGTTCACGCCAGTCTTCTCGTCGCCTGTCGCTTGAACAGCAGCTACGGCGCCATATACGTTGATCAGGGCTGTACCACCACCGGATACGATACCTTCTTCAACCGCAGCGCGGGTAGCGTTCAGGGCGTCTTCAATGCGCAGCTTGCGCTCTTTCAGCTCGGTTTCGGTAGCAGCGCCGACTTTAACAACGGCTACGCCGCCGGACAGCTTCGCCAGACGCTCTTGCAGCTTCTCCTTGTCGAACTCGGAAGTGGTTTCTTCCAGTTGGGAACGGATTTGGCTAACGCGGGCTTGAATGTCTTCCTTCGCACCGCTTCCGTCAACGATTGTCGTGTTCTCTTTGGTTACGCGCACTTGACGAGCGTTACCCAGCTGCTCGACCGTTGTGCTCTTCAGATCAAGACCGAGCTTCTCGGTGATGACTTGGCCGCCGGTCAGAGCGGCAATG
Source organism: Paenibacillus zanthoxyli JH29 (assembly GCF_000520715.1). GTDB lineage: Bacteria > Bacillota > Bacilli > Paenibacillales > Paenibacillaceae > Paenibacillus_AQ > Paenibacillus_AQ zanthoxyli. The sequence goes on along the minus strand of NZ_ASSD01000009.1, from coordinate 6,753 downwards.
TCCTGCAGCATCGCTTCGCGGCGGTCGCCAAAGCCAGGAGCTTTAACGGCAACAGCGTTGAACGTTCCGCGCAGTTTATTCACGATCAGCATCGCTTGAGCTTCGCCTTCGATGTCTTCGGCGATGATCAGCAGCGGACGAGCTTGCTGAACGATCTTTTCAAGCAGCGGCAGGATTTCCTGAGTGCTGCTGATCTTCTTGTCGGTGATCAGGATGTACGGATTATCCAGAACGGCTTCCATTTTGTCCGTATCGGTAATCATGTATGGGGAGATGTAGCCGCGGTCGAACTGCATGCCTTCTACCACTTCAAGCTCAGTCAGGAAGCCGCGGGATTCTTCAACGGTGATAACGCCGTCTTTGCCCACTTTTTCCATAGCCTCAGCGATCAGTTTGCCCACTTCTTCGTCGGCTGCGGAGATAGCGGCAACCTGTGCGATCGCTTGGGAATCTTCAACCGGTTTGGAGATCTTTTTCAGTTCTTCTACTGCGGCGCGAACCGCTTTGTCGATACCTTTGCGCAGACCGATTGGGCTGGCGCCGGCAGTTACGTTCTTCAGACCTTCGCGGATCAGCGCTTGAGCCAAAACAGTTGCAGTCGTCGTACCGTCACCGGCTACGTCGTTAGTCTTGGTCGCAACTTCTTTAACCAGTTGAGCGCCCATGTTCTCGAACGCGTCTTCCAGCTCGATTTCCTTGGCGATCGTAACGCCGTCATTCGTGATCAGCGGGCTGCCGAATTTCTTCTCCAGCACCACGTTGCGGCCTTTCGGTCCAAGCGTTACCTTAACCGCGTTTGCCAAAGCGTCTACCCCGCGCAGCATCGCGCGGCGGGCGTCTTCACTGAACTTGATATCTTTTGCCATTATCAAAATACCTCCCTATGAATTGTAAGTATCGGTATTAAAGTCTTATGAACGTCTTCGGGAATTAACCCAGAATCGCGTGAATGTCGCTTTCTTTCATAATCAAATATTCTTTGCCTTCATACTTGATTTCAGTTCCCGCATACTTCGAGAAGATCACACGGTCGCCTTCCTTCACTTCCAGCGGTACGCGAACGCCGTCTTTCAGAGCGCCGCTGCCTACGGCCACGATTTTGCCTTCCTGCGGTTTCTCCTTGGCCGAGTCCGGAAGCACGATGCCGAATGAAGTCGTTTCCTCCTGCTCGATTGGTTCCACCAGTACGCGTTCACCTAAAGGTTTGATCATGAAAAATAGCCTCCTTTGAAAATTATGTTGTTATGCTTGAACACAGGTTGAAAGAATGACGTTCCCGAAAAAGCATAACCGGGCGCATTCATGAAATATGAGAGCCGGCAGCGCGTCTCAACATATCCCTTCGCTCTGTTAGCACTCAACAGCCAGTAGTGCTAACAACAATTTTTATATTACTCAACTTGACTGCGGATTTCAAGTCCTTTTGCTCTTTTTTCTAGACGAATTTGGAAAAAAACCGATCTGGACGGGCTGTCCAAGTCATACCCTCTTTCATTCTATCCATAGCCCGCAAAAATATGCCTGCTCCCCTCGGCAAACCGCATACTCGCGGCCCGTCTGGCCCGTTAAATCCGAATGCCGCTGAAGCGCCGCTCTGCCCGGGGTGGACAGAACGTGCGGCGCGGCATTCCGATTAGAGTCGTCTCCGTCTAGGAGACTCTATCGCCGCATATCCCCTCAGGCGTGATCGCCTGCGGTGTACCGGGCTTCCAGCGCCGCATCGGCGGCGAGCTGCTTGCGGTAAACAAACGCGGACAGGAATACGCTGAATTCGTAGAGAACCAGCAAAGGTATGGTCACCAGGAAATCCGATATGAAATCGGGCGGCGTAATCACTACCGCAATAAAGACGAGCGCGAGATAGGCGTAACGCCGTACCCTGCGCAGCCGGAGCGGGTTCAGAATCCGTAGTCTGGTCAGGAACATGACAATGAGAGGCAGCTCGAACAGCAGTGCCATCGGCAGCACCAGGCTGAACATGAAATTGAAATACTGCGCAATGCCGTAAGTCTCCTCAAGTCCCATGTCACGCGTAACCGAGACGGTGAAGGAAAGCGCCATTGGAAATACGATATAGTACGCGAAGAGGAGACCCAGCACGAACAAAAGCAGCGCGTACGGCACGTACCGCAGAGCGGCGCTCCGTTCCACCTGCCGCAGGCCGGGACTGACGAATGCCCATAGCTGGTAGACGATAAACGGCAAGGTTACAGTAAGCGATACGGCCATGGCAATCTTCATGTACATGCCGATGCCGTCCCAGAACGAGAAGGCATGCAGCACAAAGCCCCGGGCTGTGTCGGCTGCGATCAGGTATTCGTAGACCGGCTTCGCGCAGAACAGTCCGCCCGCCAGTCCGATGACGAATACAACGAGGATGTAAATGATTCTCTTACGCAGCTCCGTAAGATGCTCGACCACCGTCATGGCTCCGGATTGCAAAGGCATGTTCCTCCCCCTTCCCGGATAGTGTGCAGCAGGAGTACTCTCAAGAAGAAACGGCTGCGCCATCCTCGTAGGAGGAGGGCATCCGTTTCTCGTAGAAATATAAGATTGTCTATAAGCGTAAAACTTATAGATTCTTATATTTCAAAAAAAGCGGCGCCCCGTAAAGTCCGGGGACTTAAGGGCGCCGCCGCATGTAGTCATATCAATTCAAGCCTGCGGATGTTATTCCGGCAAACGCTTCTCCATGGAGGAAACGGGAGCTTGCTGCGCAGACGGTGCAGGAGCTTCGCCCTTATCTGCCGGCTCGGTGTCGGCAATAATATCACGGGTTCCTTCCTTAAACTCGCGGAAGGTTCTTCCGACGGCACGCCCCAATTCGGGCAGCTTATTCGGACCAAAGAGCAGCAAAGCCAGAATGACGAGCAGTATGATCCCCGGCGCTCCAATGCCGTTTAACATGTTCATTCCTCCTTGTCGCATGTTCCGTTCATGACACCGTTTTCGACATAACTATAATACCATAATATATATCACACATGCATCTGTTATCTGTGTCGAAAGTCTAACGGAGACAGTTGTCTGAGGATGAAAGTCTGATTAGCCCCAGGAATGCTGCAGATTATTGCTGCCGATTTTGTCCGGTCACCATCAGCAGCGCCTCCGGCAACTGATCCATAACAGCGGCCAAATGTTCATGCACGCCCTTCGGAGTTCCCGGGAGATTGACGATCAGCGTCCGGCCGCGAATGCCGCAGATGCCGCGAAACAGCATGGCGGCGCGGTTCTTCTGCATCACCGTGCTGCGCATCGCCTCAGGCAGCCCCGGCACTTCCCGTTCGATAACCCGGCGCGTCGCTTCCGGCGTAACATCACGAATCGCCAGCTCGGTCCCTCCCGTCGTCAGCACCAGATCGGCCTGGAAATAATCAGTCAATTCGATAAGCGCCGCAATGATTTCATCCAATTCGTCGGGTACAATCCGGTATTCTACGATCTCCCCTCCAAGTTCCTCCTCAACCAGCTCGCGGATGACCTGGGCGCTCGTATCCTCCCGTTCGCCCCGGGCCCCCTTGTCGCTGGCCGTCAGGATTGCTGTCTTCCACGCCATAGGTTCTCCTTCCTCTCTATCCTCGTTATGTAATGATACGCAAAACTACGCTTCTTCGCGGGCATAATCGCCGTTCTTGCCGCCGGTCTTGGACGCAAGCAGCGTCGGACCGATCACCATGTCTTTTTGCAGGGCCTTGCACATGTCATACACCGTCAACGCCGCGGCGGACACAGCGGTCAGCGCCTCCATCTCCACACCCGTCTTGCCGGTGGTCTTGACTGTTGCTTCTATATATAGTTCATCTGTGCTGTTGTCGGAAAAGTGAATGTCGATGCCCGTCAAAGGCAGCGGATGGCACATCGGTATCCAATCGGCCGTCTTCTTGGCGGCCATGATGCCAGCGACCTGGGCCACGGCAAGCACATCGCCTTTGCCGATTGAGCCGGCTTTGATGGCGCTCAGCGTTTCCGGCGCCATCCGCACCATGCTCTGCGCGGTTGCCGTACGCTTGGTCACTTCCTTGTCGCTTACATCGACCATGCGGGCTCTTCCCTGCCCGTTAAAATGAGTCAGCTCCATCTTCGTCATTCCCCTTTCTTTCGGCAGTTCAGTATTCCTTCCTCGGTAATCAGCATGTCCATATAAGCGTCATGAACATCCATCGGCACCTCTGGCAGCACCTGCGCGCCGTATGCGAGGCCGACCCAGACCGTGTTCTCCCTCGTTCCTGAAGCGGAGGCTCGGAAGCGGGCCCACAACCGGTCATAATAACCCCGGCCGTAACCGAGCCTTCCTCCCCTGGCATCAAAAGCCAGGCCCGGGACGAAGATCACCGCCGGAAACTCTTCTTCCCCAATTGCCGGAGAAGTCCCGGCGGCCTCGGGAATGCCGTACGCTCCCTGGGCCAGCTCGTTCCATGACTCCACCCTGTGCAGCGACAGCTCTCCGGAATCGGCATGGACTCGCGGAAGAATTACCTTGCACCCTTCCGCCCAGCACCATTCAATTAGAGGACGGGTATCCAGCTCGGAGCGGAACGGAACATAAAACATAAACGATTTCGCACCGGTTCCCTCCAGCCACTTCCATGCATGTCGGCACGCGAGTGAGGACCACTCCCCTCTCCGCAGCGGATCTATACCGTCGCGGACAGCGGCAGCGCGGCTGCGCAGCTCACGCTTGAAGGCAGCAAGCCGCATATCCCCGTCTGACACTCTTCTGCCTCCTTTAATCAGTCTTGCTTTATCCTTGGCTAGCCAAGATATATAAATTCCCGCCGAAAACCCGTGCCTCACACGGCAAGCAGCGGAATCAATGTCTGACATTGCAGGGTAAATCATTAACTTTAGTTTACCACTCTTCCTTTAATTTCGCCAAGATAACCCCGGAACCCTTCGACCTCGCGCAAAAAAGTCTTTTCATGTAAACTATATTTAGGAATAAAGGTTCCATAAGTGGCGCTGAACCGGCGCCGCTTATGGCTTAAGGGTGGAGGATTCATCAACATGCTTCTTCAAGCGACAGGTATTACGAAATTATACGGCATCCAGCCCGTGCTGGAAGACATCAACCTGCAGGTAAACGAGCGGGAACGGGTCGGCCTCGTCGGCGTCAACGGAGCCGGCAAATCGACCTTGCTGAAAATACTGGCCGGGGAGCTGTCCTATGACGGCGGTCATATTCATAAATCCAAAGAAACGACGGTAGGGTATCTGTCCCAGAACAGCGGGCTGCAATCGGAGCGGACCATTCATGAGGAAATGCTGTCCGTATTTGCTCCGCTCATCGAAGCCGAAGCGGAACTTCGGCAGCTGGAGCAGCAGATCGCCGATCCGGCCGCCGCGAAGGACGAGAAGCGTTACGAGGAGCTGCTGGAGCGATACTCCCTGCGTTCGGACTGGTTTAAAGACCGGGGCGGATACGAAATGAACACGCGGATACGCAGCGTTCTGCACGGGATGGGTTTCGGAGATTTTCCTCCGGATACGCCGATCGCAACGCTCAGCGGCGGACAGAAGACCCGCTTGGCGCTTGCCCGCATTCTGCTTCAGGCCCCGGATCTTCTAATGCTGGACGAACCGACCAACCATCTGGACATTGAGACGCTGACCTGGCTCGAGGACTATTTGCGGGGATATTCCGGGGGCATATTGGTCGTATCCCATGACCGCTACTTCCTTGACAAGCTCGTCACGACCATTGTGGAAATCGAGCGCCACCAATCGAAGCGGTACACAGGGAATTACAGCCGCTACGTGGATCTCAAGGCCGCCGAATATGAGAGCAGACTCAAGCAGTACGAGAAGCAGCAAGGCGAAATCGCCAAAATGGAGGAGTTCGTGCAGCGCAATATCGTACGGGCCTCCACGACCAAGCGGGCGCAGAGCCGGCGCAAGGCGCTGGAAAAAATCGACCGGATCGAACGGCCGCTCGGCGAGCTGAAAAAAGCGAACTTTGCCTTCGAGCCGGATTTTCACTCCGGCAGGGAAGTGCTGCAGGTCAGGGAAGTCGCTGTGGCCTTCGGCGAGGGGGCGCCTTTGTTCAAAAATGCGTCCTTCGAGCTGCGCCGCGGAGATACGGCCGCCCTGATCGGCCCTAACGGCATCGGAAAATCGACGCTGCTGCAGTGCCTGACCGGCACCCGGGAGCCTTCAGCAGGAAGTGTAAACTGGGGTGCCAAGGTCAAGATCGGCTACTACGACCAGGAGCAGACCCGGCTGAATCCGCAGAACACCGTGCTGGAGGAGCTGTGGAGCGAATATCCGATGTTGGAGGAGGCGCGAATCCGGACGATTCTCGGCAACTTTCTGTTCAGCGGCGAGGACGTCCAGAAGAAAATCTCCGCGCTCAGCGGCGGTGAGAAGGCGCGCGTATCCCTCTCCAAGCTGATGCTGCGGGGAGCGAATATGCTTATCCTCGACGAACCGACCAACCATCTTGATTTGGTCAGCCGCGAGGTGCTCGAATCGGCGCTTATCGATTTTGAAGGAACGCTGCTCTTCATCTCCCATGACCGCTATTTTCTAAATAAGATGGCGGAGCGCGTGCTGGAGCTTCATCCGGACGGAATCGACCAGTATCTCGGAAATTACGACGACTATATCGCAAAAAAGGGAGAACTGGAGGATCTGGCAAGCGAAACCGCCGGGGGTGCTCCTTCTTCTACTCCGACCAGTCTTGATAGGGAATTATCCGCTCCCGAAAAAGGAGGCGCCTCTTCGTACGAAGCCGACAAACAGGCCAAGCGTGAGGAA
>NZ_ASSD01000008.1 GCF_000520715.1 Paenibacillus zanthoxyli JH29 | reverse complement strand
GGCCCAGCCGGTCCCGCATCGCTGCGCCGATCAGGTCCAGACGCCCGCAGGCAAGCGCTCCGGTCAGCAGCGAAGAGCGGCTGACGTTGTACACGGCATCGGCGACGGTTACGCTGGATGGGAGAGCCTCCCGGGCTTTAGACGTCGCCAGTTCAAATTCGGGAATAACGACAAGCACCTCAAGATCCTCCGGCGGCTCGATGCGGATAACATCCGCATGGATGCCGTCCCAGGCGGCGGCGATGATTCCTCCGAACAGGGAAGCGCCGACGTTGTCGGGATGCTTCTCCAGCGCGGTTGCCATATCGAAGAGCCTGTCATTGCTCAGGGGGGATCCGATCAGCGCATTGGCCGCAACCATGCCGCCGATAATGGCGGAAGCGCTGCTGCCAAGCCCGCGTGTCAGCGGAATTTCGGAATACATCGAAATTTCCAGTTCGGGGACAGACACGCCGGCCTCGTCGAATACCATCTGCGCAACCTTGTAAATCAAGTTGCTCTTATCCTGGGCCACATCCTTCATCTCATCACCGTACAGGTGGAAGACGGTCTGCTCCGCTTCGCCCATTTCGATCCAGGCATACAGCGACAGCGCCATGCCGAGCGTATCGAATCCCGGACCCAGATTCGCGGTGCTGGCGGGTATTTTCACCCTAACCTTTCTATTGTTACTCATGAGCGCACCGCCTTTTGTCTGCGGCAAGACCTTTTTTCTAGTACAATGGAATATTGCTCTCTATTATCATACAGTATGGAATATTTCACAACCCATGGTCTCCTTTAAAGATAATGCCTTCCCTGCGGTTTGCATCAGCCTTCGACACGGTAATGACTTTTGATACGGCGGATGACCTCAAGTTCCTCGAAACGGCGGAGAACCTTGTTCATACTGGACTTGCTGGCATCATGCGTAACGATAATAATCTCGGCCGCCGGGTTATTCGGATTCGCCTGCTGCACGACGGAATCGAGGCTGACGTCGCATTCGGCAAGCACCTGGGTGATTTTGGCAAGCACCCCTGCTTTATCGTCCACATGGAGCAGCAGGAAGTTTTTAAAATAAATATCGTCGTCGCTCTTCAGCTTCTTATTCTTATATGGAACGATTTGCTTCAGTCCGTTAACGCCCAGCTTCAAGTTCTTGATCACCGCAACCAGATCGGCCACAACAGACGTTGCCGTGGGCATTTCGCCCGCTCCCGCTCCGTAGAACATCGTTTCCCCGACCGCTTCGCCATAGACATAGACCGCATTGAAAACTCCGTTAACGGAAGCGATCGGATGGCTCGTGCGAATCATGGTAGGCTGAACGCTAATGCTGAATTCATCATTATCGCTCTCGGCAATGCCGAGCAGCTTCATCTCGTATCCAAGACGCTTTGCGAACAAAATATCCTCTTTGCTGACGCCGGAAATTCCGCTTACACTCACGTCCCGAAGTTCAACGTTGGTGCGGAAACCCAGTGTGCCGAGAATCGCCATTTTGCGGGCGGCGTCAAGCCCTTCCACATCAGAGGTCGGATCGGACTCGGCATAACCGAGCTCCTGCGCCTCCTTCAGCACATCGTCGTACGAAGCGCCTTCCTGGCTCATTTTGGTCAGTATATAGTTGGTTGTTCCATTGACAATACCCATGATTTTAACGATCCGGTCGGAAGAAAAGCCTTCGATCAGCGTCCGGATAATCGGGATGCCTCCAGCCACGCTAGCTTCATAAAAAACATCGCATTGTTTTTCCTGTGCTTTTTCCAATATTTCGGTCCCATATAGAGCCATAAGATCTTTGTTGGCGGTAACGATATGCTTGCCCCGCTCAAGAGCCTCCAAAATATACTCTCTGGTGGCCTCAACCCCGCCCATGACCTCAACGATAACATCGATTTCCGGGTCGCGGATGACTTCCCAAGGATCGGTGGTCAGCTTCGCCGGATCGATTTCAATCGAACGGGGCTTATCACAGTTCTTAACAGCAATACGTTCAATATGTATCGGCGAACCGACCTGACTGCTCAAATCCTCCTGGTTCCCCTGCACGATGCGAACTACGCCCGTACCGACCGTTCCCAGCCCGAGCAATCCTACTTTCACCGGTTTCATCTGAATCTGAATCCCCCTTAACGTATATTCCCTTTCTAACCTTGACCTACAATCAGAGCTCGCTTGACGCCGGTCATCCCTTTCAGGCTATCCAGCATGTCTCCCAGTTCATCATTTATGTGGGTGATCTCAATGGAAAGGACAACGTTCGCCCACCCTTGAAGCGGAATGCTCTGATGAATGGTCAGCACATTGGCTCCATGACCCGCTACGGCCCCAAGCACTTTGGACAGCATGCCAGACTCATGCTCAAGATCCATCGAGATCGTTACGATGCGCTCTCTTTCCAGCTGATGGATCAGATGGATGCCGTCCTTGTATTTGTAAAAAGCGCTCCGGCTCAGCCCCACCTGCTCTACACCCTCATGAACCGTCTTGGCATCGCCGGCTTCCAGCAGCTGCTTGACCTGCATCGTCTTCAGTACCGCCTCGGGCAAAATATCTTCACGAACCAAATAATAACGTTCTTTCACAAACGTCCTCTCCTCAAAGACTTTTGTTTTTACATAGTGGACATTATAAAGTTATTCAGAAAGAATTGCAATACTTTTCACAAAACCGTTGTACTCTGAAATCCAATTTTCGATTCCGCAGCAGCTCAGGAACAACTTCGAGATAGGATGCACCTATTGAAAAAGTGTAAGAAAAAGGGCGCCGTCACGGTTCTTCTTGTACGAAAAAACCATGCTGCGCCTGCTTGCGTTCCGTTATTCACTTAATCAATAGTAGCTGCTGTTCTCGACAAACTCGAATTCGAAATCGGCGATTCGAACAATGGTGCCTTCCACCGCGCCGCGTTTGCGGAGCTCCTCATCCACACCCATATGCCGCAGCGTCCGCGCAAGCTTCAGAATCGCATCATGCGAATTGAGCTGCATCCGTTTGAGCATCCGCTCAATCTTCGGACTGTTGACGACAAAGGCTTCGTTATCGCGGGTGATCGTAAAGGAGTCATCATCCTTTGCCTCAAGCTTATATACTTTATGCTCACCGCTCTCTGCCACTTCCTCCACGGCCGGAGCCTGCGGAATGGAATCAAGCAGATCGGCGGCGCGGTAAAGCAGCTCTTGAATGCCTTTGCGGGTCAGCGACGAGATTGGCAGGATCTCCAGATCGGGCCGAAGACTGCCGGCGCGCTCGCGGAAAGAAGCCAGGTTCGCCTCCGCTTCCTCCATATCCATCTTATTGGCCGCTACAATCTGCGGACGATCGGCAAGGCCAGTGTTGTATTGCTGCAGCTCTTCGTTGATCTTCACCCAGTCCTCGAACGGATCACGGCCTTCGGAGCCGGCCATATCGACAACGTGAATGATGATACGCGTGCGTTCGATGTGGCGCAGAAATTCATGCCCGAGCCCAACGCCCTCATGAGCGCCCTCAATCAGTCCGGGTAGGTCCGCCATGACAAAGCTGCGGCCGTCCCCTACGTCCACGACGCCGAGATTCGGTGTGATAGTTGTAAAATGGTACGCTCCAATTTTAGGCTTGGCAGCCGAAACGACGGACAGCAATGTGGATTTGCCTACGCTCGGAAAGCCGACAAGTCCTACATCCGCCATGACTTTTAGCTCAAGCACAACGTAGCGTTCCTGGCCTTCCTCCCCGTTCTCCGCAAGCTCGGGAGCAGGGTTATTCGGCGTTGCGAAACGGATGTTGCCCCGGCCTCCCCGGCCTCCCCGGGCCACAACCACTTCCTGGCCGTGACGTGTCATGTCGGCGATGATCTCACCGCTGTCATCGTCAATGAGCACCGTTCCCGGCGGAATGCGGACGATCATATCGTCTGCTCCCGCGCCGTGCTGGCTCTTATTGCGCCCTTTTTCCCCGCGCTGGGCCTTGAAATGCCGCTGATACCTGAAATCCATTAAGGTACGCAGCCCTTCGTCCACGCGGAAAATGACGTCCCCGCCCTTGCCGCCGTCCCCGCCGGCTGGGCCGCCCTCCGGCACATATTTCTCGCGGCGGAACGCGACCAGACCGTCGCCGCCGTCACCGCCTTTTACAAATATTTTCGCTTTATCTACAAACATGGATGTCTCACCTTCCTTCACATTCCCATCGGCAAGCGCAGCTGGAAGTCTGCCTTATGGGGCGTCAGCTGCTCCGCTATTACAATTTTACCCTGGACGATATTAAATATCTGTTCCCGGAACAGCTCAGTTCCCCCGCGCAAGCCGTCGCCGTTGCCGCCGAATGCAATGACAACGTCCCCCTTATCCTTCTTAAAGGAAAGGAGCAGCGAACGGGTCTCGCCCTGGGCAGCCAGCCCTCCAAATTGGCAGGCTCTGACCGCTTGCATAATCACCGAGGTCAGCTCATCTCCGGCCTCGGGCGTCAGCTTATCTCCAAGCTGCAATCCTTCTTCCACTTCAATGTCCAGCTGCAGGCTTCCGCCCACTGTGCGAAAGGATTGAAGATAGAAGACCAGTGACGGAATACCAAGCTTGGATATCCGGCTGTCCAGTTCGATGCGTCCTTTTATTCTTTCCACACACTGTACCGATTTATCAGGCTTGCCCAGTTGAATATAGCCGTACAGTACCTGGAGATCATTCATCCAGTCATGGCGGTGATGATTAAGCGTCCGGATCGCCGTCTGCTGAAGGATCCGTTCTTGCTTCCGCAGTTCCCGTTCATAATGGCGGCGGACCGCCAGGACGCTGAATAAAGCTGCCGCTGCGGCCCACAAGCCAAGCAGAAGGCATGTCCAAAGCGTCGGCCATACGCAGGCGACCCCCAAGGGTAACGCTATCGATAACACCGACGCTCCTAATGCGCTTTTCCAGGATTTCATACTGTCTTCCCCGTCCCTTACGTTCGCGAATTCTTAGCGCCCTACCACAATCAGACCCGTTCATGTTTACCAAGTATACCATAGGAATTCCCCCGGATTCATTAAGAAGCGGCAAGAATTTTCCTGCTATCTGGAAATTTCCTTATCCTGAAAAAAAGCCTCCGGCGTTCATGCCGGAGGCTTTACTAGCAATTATAGTCCGTAAGCTTACGCTTCCAGAGCCGCTGCTACCGGAGCGACGTCTACCGGGTAGACGCTCACTTTCTTACGATCGCGGCCCAGACGCTCGAACTTCACAACGCCGTCCACTTTGGCGAACAAAGTATCGTCTTTGCCGATGCCTACGTTCGTGCCAGGGTGGATTTTCGTTCCGCGTTGACGCACCAGAATGCTTCCGCCTGTTACGGCTTGGCCATCGGCACGTTTCACGCCAAGACGTTTCGCGTGGCTATCGCGTCCGTTCTTTGTGGAACCTACACCTTTTTTCGATGCGAACAATTGAAGATCCAATTTCAACATGCTGTCTACCTCCTTCTTCAAATAATGACTTCCTGTATCTGAATATACTTACCGTACGACTCTGCAATCGTATTGAGCATAACGATCATGGATTCCAAAAGCAGCTGCACTTTGGCAGCAGTTTCGGGGTCTTCGATCGGCAACAGCGTCCCGCTGAGAAACCCGTCCTTCATAGACGAATCCAGCACGACTCCGGTTAAGGATTCAATCGCGTTGACGGTACCGACCGTTACGGTCGAAACACCGGCACACACGATATCTCTGCCCCTTCTATCATACTCGGCATGGCCATTGACGGCAAAACCGATGATCGCGCCTTGAGAGGAAGACCTCGTAATCCGCACGTTAATCATTAACGCACCTTCTTACGCTTGAATCTTCTCGATCGTTACTTTTGTGTAAGGCTGACGATGGCCTTGCTTCTTATGGTAGTTCTTCTTTGGTTTGTATTTGTAAACGACAACCTTCTGACCTTTACCATGCTTCTCAACCTTCGCCGTTACGGAAGCGCCGCTTACGAGCGGAGTTCCCGCCGTCAGACCGCTTTCGTTCGATACAGCTAGGACACGGTCAAACGTTACGCTTGCTCCGTCTTCCGCGTTCAGCTTCTCGATGAACAATACGTCGCCCTCTTGAACTTTGTATTGCTTGCCGCCAGTTTCGATAATTGCATACATTGGTTTTGCACCTCCTCATGTCTCAGACTCGCCTGGTCCAGGTGGCGCTTCCTTACGGAATCGCACTTGATTACCCGATCGGAGCGGTTACAGCATGTGCAGGCAATTCAATAAACCAGACACATACTTATAGATGATAGCATGGAGACCTGGAATAGTCAACGCTGTTACTGCATATAAATATTTTCCAACGAAGCGATACCGTTTATACCCGTCCCTGCTTCCACATCGGCGTTCGACCGGTGCCTCCGCAGCATTCGCATGGACGGGTAAAGAACTCCAGAACGTCATGCCTCACTTTTTTCCGCGTCATCTCAAGCAGCCCCAGCCGAGTCCAGCCCAAAATATATGTCTTCGTCCGGTCACTGCTGATGATGCTTTCGAGCCGGGCCACCACCATTTTGCGATGCTCTTCCAGTTCCATGTCAATAAAATCGATGATGATAATGCCGCCGGTATCCCGTAGCCGGATTAGACGCCCAATCTCTTCCGCAGCGAGCAGATTGGTGCGCGTAACCGTCTCTTCCAGCGACGCTCCACCCGTATATTGTGCCGTATTGACATCGATTACTGTTAGCGCTTCCGCCTCATCCCAGATGAGCGTTCCTCCGCCTTCTAGCGAAATTTTGCGGCTGAACCCGCGCTCCAGCTGCTCTTCCACTCCGTATGCGGCAAAAATTGGCGCAGCTCCGGTATACAGTTCCACCGGCTTGTATCCTTCCGGAGCCATCTCGCTCAAGAATGCTTCAGCCTCCTTGGCGGCCTGTGGAGAATCTATACGAAGCTCGTCCAGCCGGGGATCGAACGCGTCGCGGATGAACCGCTGTACGATACTGAGATCACGGTGCAGCAGCGCCGGCGCTTCCGCCTTCTGGGCGCGGTGCATGATTCTCTCCCACTGTGCCCGCAGAAGAGCTAAATCTCCTTCCACCGCTTCGGAGAGCTCGTCCTCAGACACGGTGCGCATAATCAGACCTTCTTCATTCTTCCGCAGGCGTTCGGCCAGCGCCTTCAGCCGGTTCCGCTCGGATTCGCGCCCGATCTTTTTCGAAACCCCGACGTATTCCGCAAACGGCATATATACCATCCAGCGCCCCGGGAGCGTGTAGTGTGTCGTGACCCGCGCTCCCTTGTTTCCTCTAGGTTCTCTTCTAACCTGAACAATAATTTCCTGTCCGGGCTTTAGCAGCGTATCAATCGATGGCTTTACTTTAGGCTGTTTCTCTAGATGCGGATGCAGTACATCATCTACATATAGAAAGGCATTTTTTTTCTGCCCGATATCGACAAAAGCGGCCTGCATTCCAGGCAGCACATTCATTACCCGTCCTTTGTAGTAGCTGCCGACCAGTCCCTGCTGCTCCTCCCGCTCAGCCGCATATTCCACCAGTCTTCCCTTCTCCAGAAGGGCCATCCGGGTCACATGCTGCGAACAGTGAACGATCATTTGTTTCATGGCGTCACCTCTGGTTACCTAAGAAGAACGGCTCTGCTGTCCTTTTAAGGACTGCAACCGTTTCTCGCAAAAATGTGAGTCTATGGATAAGCGTGAAGCTTCTCCATTTCATTTTTCAAAAATCCCCCAATTCCCCTATGGAGGATCGGCGAAGAGCGCCGAAAACAGCCGCTTCATATCCCAAAATAGGACGAGAGCAAGCGCTGCTCCGGTACGACCGCCATCACGCCTCCTTCGGCGTCAAGCACATAGATCAAATGATACTGGTGCCGTTTAAATAGACGCAGGATATCATCCAAAGGTTTCGCAAGAGGCGCAACAATCGGGAGTGCAGGTGTACCTTTGTCCATATGTTGTTCATATATCGCGCCCCGGTTCATGAGAAAAGCCAAAAACCGGAAAGGAAGATTTCGGTGATCCGTTATATTGGAATACAGCAAAAATGCAGCGATCATCAGCAAATTAAGCCGAAGTCCACCGCCGCTTACCAGCGGCAGCAGAGCATACACGGCCGTCAAGGCGCTTGCCGCAATGCTGATTCGTCCGCACCAGAGCAGAGTCGAGTAATACGGCGCCTGAAGGCTTAGGGCAGCTTGTACGATTCTCCCTCCATCAAGCGGCAAAATAGGCAGCATATTGAATAAGGCGATAATGAGATTGGCTTGAATGAGATAATCCATATAGGCTTCGCCGCCCCAACCGGCTCCTTTCAAAGCGGCCGCGAACACGATCATCAGCACGTTCTGCAGCGGCCCTGCCAGCGCAATTCCGATCTCGCGGTATGCGGTCAGCTTTCCATTATCCTCAATAACCGCGACTCCTCCGAACGGAAGCAGTTGTACCGATTTGACGGTCGCCCCCGCCAGGAGCGCCGCCCAGACATGTCCCAGCTCGTGAACGAGGACGATGGCAAATAGCGTCAGCAGCTCGAGAAACTGCCCGGTAAGCACGGAAAGCAGCATTATGATGACAAACAGCGGATGCAGGAAAAAGGAAATGCCCCAAACCTTAATCAAAACCGATCTCTTCCGCCGGATCGATATAAGCTTTGTCCCGCATTACCGCAAAATAGAGCAGCTTAGGAGAAGACGCGCTCGTTTCCTCCATCCATCCGACGGTGCCGCCGCTCTGTACCCAGTCATCCGCTTTCAGCTTCGTGCCGTTTAAATGTCCGTATTCGGCGGTAATTCCTCCGCTATGCTGAACGGTTACACGGATGCCTCCATCCGCTTCACGCGAAACGGACAGCACCCTTCCCATATCTATGCTTTTTACCACCGCGCTTCCAGGTTCATCGGCCGCAGGCTTGATTTCTACGCCTTTTAACGTAGAGGCAAATGGCCTAACAATGCTTCCTGCTATAGGAGGAGACAGCTTATGAAGCGTAGAGGCTTTCCGCGCCTTATCCTCTCCGTTCCCGAAAATCGGGATAAACGCCGGAGCTCCGTCAAAATACCGTTCATACCACATACGGGCTGCAGAAAAATCCATATCCTTGCTTAAGCCGTCCGAAATGAAATTTTGCGCGCGATAAGCCCACGGCTGCTGCACCGAAAAGATCCCCCATACCGCTCCGAACAGGAGCCCGCTAATCATTGTGCGCCGAATAAAGCCGGACAGAAATCGCGGCTTCTTACGTTCCCCTTCCCCGTCCCAGTTTCGCTGCCGCTCTTTCCATAGTTTTTCCGGGTCGGGCTCGGCGCCGTTCCCATTCAGGTATTTATGCCAATCTTCCGCACTGTCATCCTCCGGCCTGGTGAATCGTGGCGATTTGGTGAAATCCGATTCGTCTTCCAGCAGATTGCGGATAGGCTGCTTGCGGTGATTCCCTGCGATTGTTTTGTGACCCATATCGATCCCTCCGGCGGGCTTGTTTAGTATCATCCTATGAGGGAATGCGGCGATTTTAGAACAAGCCTTCATGGGAGAAACGGCGGGCTGGGGCACAGACCTTCTATCGGGGGTCAGCTTATAAAATCTTATATTTAAAAAAACCAGCCCCGGACAACCACTAATGAACGTGGTGTCCGGGGCTTGCTTTTTTTGGCAGTCTCAGTTTTATGCCTTTAACCGATCCCGAAAAATTTCTTCAACTTTTTGAATGCGCCCGGCTTGCGGTCAAGCTGCATCAGAGGCACAGCGTCGCCCAAAATGCGGCGGGCAATATTGCGGTAAGCAATGGCGGCGCCCGAATCCGGATTCATGACCGTTGGCTCTCCCATATTAGCCGCCTTGATCACAAGTTCGTCATCCGGCACAATCCCGATCAGGTCGATATTGAGCACCTGCAAAATATCCTCGACATCAAGCATATCGCCGGATTTTATAAGTCCAGGCCGGATGCGGTTAATGACCAGCTTGGGCGATTCCACATCGGACTGCTCGAGCAGCCCAATCACCCGGTCGGCGTCGCGTACAGCTGCATGTTCGGGCGTTGTCACGACAATCGCCTTATCCGCGCCGGCTACCGCGTTGCGGAAGCCGTGCTCGATTCCAGCCGGGCAATCGATTAGAATATATTCATATTCCTTCTTCAGTTCCAATACGATATCTCTTACCTGCTCGGGGGTGACTGAAGTTTTGTCCTTTGTCTGCGCGGCCGGGAGCATATACAGTTCTTCAAACCGCTTGTCTTTGACCAATGCTTGGCCAAGCCGGCAGCGTCCTTCGGCAACATCCACCAGATCGTATATGATCCGGTTCTCAAGACCCATAACCACGTCCAGATTTCGCAGCCCGATATCGGTATCAACGAGACATACTTTCTTCCCCTGCAGCGCAAGCGCGGTTCCAATATTAGCCGTTGTGGTCGTCTTGCCCACGCCGCCTTTGCCGGAGGTAACAACAATCGCTTCTCCCATGAGGCTACACCCCCTTAAACACATTTAAATCCCGACGCAGCTTGACGATGTTGTGTATTTTGTCGATTTTCATAGCACCTTCCGACAAAAATGCGAATTCCATGCTGCTCTCCCGGGTTTCCCATTCATCCGGGGGCCGGCTGATGATCTCGGCTATGCGAAGCTGGGTCGGAGCCATCACGGAAGCCGCGATAACCGCTTCTTCATTGCCCTCCACTCCCGCGTGAGCCATGCCTCTCAGCGCCCCGAGAATAAAAATATCTCCGGTACAGGTAATCGTGCCGCCGGGATTCACGTCTCCAAGAAAGAGCAGATCTCCCTTATGATGCAGCACTTGGCCGGACCGAAGGATGCCGCTCATCACGAACATCGAGCTTCCGCTCTCCGGTTTCGGGGCATTCTGCGCCTCGATCGAACGGATCAGCAGATTGCCCGGTCTGCGCAATATCTCCAGCACCGCTTCTTTTTCTTCCTCAGTTACCGAACGGCTGCCAAGCTTGACATCCACATGCACGATCGGTCCGGTTAAAATATTTTGATGGCTGTGCTCCAGCTTGTACCGAAGCTCGTCAAGCAGCTCTTCAAAGGGACATTTGTCATCTAGCAGGAAGACCAGGCCGTCCTTGATGCCTTTTATCCGTACATGCTTGGATATTACTGTCATATGCCCCTCCCCCCATTCTCATTCATTCGTGCCAAGGCCCTAAAGTTCCTGCTTGATTCGATAGAAAATGAGCCAAGCTTTACTCCTTCTCTTCCTTGCGCGTCCCGCTCTCCAACTTCTCAAGCTGACGCCGGACGGGAATGTACAGCAGAAGTCCAAGGACAAAATGAATAAGCATGGTGGGCAGCATATAGCTTAGCAGCGCCCAATTGTATGGATCGCGGTTCAGCTTGAATATGCTGTAAATGCCGAACAAGATGCTGTCATCGAGCCAGCTACCCAGAAGCACAATCGTCATCATAAGCGGCAGCGGCGCGCGGGGTGCCTGAAAGATCAGGCCGATCAAATAGGCAGACACACCCATAGTAAAGGAATGGGCGCCGATGATTCTTCCGTAAAACACGATATCCTGCAACATGCCGAAGCTTAGGCCCAGTATCAGCGCCGTATGCCGGTGACGATATACGGTCACAAATAATATAACAATAAAGACAAGGTTCGGGACAATCCGCATTTCCCACGAATCCGGTATGACCCAGGGCAATACGGTGCCCTGAAGAATAAACAGCAGAAACAGTAGCAGAATAAGAGTCGACTTGCGCGCTCTCACTGCGGCTCCTCCGGAGTAAAGACGACAAGCAGATTCTTCCAGTCCTCAAAGCCGGCCGCAGGCTTTATCACGGCGGTCTTGGTCAACCCGAACTCCCCAACTTCGACGCTCTCAACTGTACCGATAATCAGTCCCTGCGGATAGAGGCCACCGATTCCGGATGATATGATCATATCATTCACGGCGATTGGGTCCTTCTCGTCAATCCGGGTCATAATAAGCCGCTGCGTCTGCTGATCGTAACGCTCGACCATTCCGAACGTCTCTTTGACTTTACCGAATGCGGTGGCGGCTATCGGCGGTTGAGAGTTAGGATCACTGCTGTCCATCATAGTCAAGAGCTTGACAGTCGACGTAAATTTGCTCACTTGACTAATGATGCCGACAAGACCTTTCTCGGAAATAACGGACATATTCGGCTTGACGCCGTCCCGCGCCCCCAAATTAATAACCAGCGTATTATTGCTAGGATCCGTCGACAGACTGATCACCTGGGCATAATGGTACTCATAATTATATTGGTTGCTCTGCGACTTTGTGAACCGCAGTAATTTCTCGTACTCCTCGACTCTGGCTGCAAGTATATTATACTGGACCTTTTCCCGGGTATACTGGGCAACAGTGATCTTCAGCCGCTCGTTCTCTTCGGCAAGACCCTTCAGGTTACCAATATCTTCAAAGAAGCCCGCTATGTATCCAGCGGGCTTGTAGAACAGACTCTGTACAAAACCGGTCGTATCTCTGACGAAGTTTTCGGGCCACGACAACGACTTTCTTGTTCCGAGAGAGAAGCCCATGACCACAATAAAGAGTACCAGCGTAATTAACAGTATGAACAGCCGCTTATTGCTGAACAGCTTAAACAGTTTCAACACCCTCTAACAACCGTTTTCTCTCTCGCTCCAGAAGCTCTAGATAGTCCTTCTCTCTCCCCATAAATCTACCGTTTCGACCGAAAGGATGCGCTGCCGTGGGTCTTGAACAGATGGATATTTTCCAGCGCTTTGCCGGTTCCGATCGCCACGCAGTCGAGCGGATTCTCCGCTACGATAACAGGCATGCCGGTCTCGCGCGCCAGCAGCTTATCCAAATTGCGAAGCAGCGCCCCCCCGCCGGTCAGAACAATCCCACGATCCATAATGTCGGCGGCAAGCTCCGGAGGACATTTCTCCAGCGTTACTTTTACCGCTTCGGTAATCGCATTGACCGTATCGGCCAGCGCCTCGGAAATCTCACCCGATGTGATGCTGAGTGTCTTTGGAAGTCCGGTCACAAGATCCCGTCCTCGGATTTCCATCGTCTCCGCCTTCTCCAGCGGCAACGCGGAGCCAATATCCATCTTCAATTGTTCCGACGTGCGTTCTCCAATCATGAGGTTGTACTGGCGCTTAATGTATTGGATAATCGACTCGTCCATTTCATCCCCGGCCACACGTACGGACCGACTTGTTACAATACCACCAAGAGAAATGACGGCAACCTCCGTCGTGCCGCCGCCGATATCAACGACCATGCTGCCCGTCGGTTCCCATACCGGCAGGTCGGCGCCGATCGCGGCCGCGAACGGTTCCTCGATAATATATGCCTCGCGGGCTCCGGCTTGCTTCGTCGCATCCTCTACGGCCCGCTGCTCCACGGCGGTAATTCCCGAAGGGACGCATACCATTACGTTCGGATGGCGCTGGAACATGGAGCGCTGCTTCTGAGCCTGGCGGATAAAGTATTTAATCATGGTAGCGGTTGTATCGAAGTCGGCGATAACCCCATCCTTCATCGGACGGATAGCCCGGATATTTCCCGGCGTGCGGCCGATCATTTTTTTGGCGGATTCGCCTACAGCTTCAATCGTTTTCGTATCGGTACGGATCGCGACAACGGAAGGCTCTCTTACCACAATGCCTTTTCCGCGGACGTAAACCAGTGTATTTGCCGTTCCCAAGTCAATTCCCAAATCTTTTGTAAAGCCACCTAACATGCTGTAAACTCCCTTTCCCTGTCAATTGCATCGTTTATTGTTACATAAGTCCTTGTTCCTTCATGCTGACAAATCCGTCATCGCCGATAATCAAATGGTCCAGCACGTCAATTCCGACAATCTCGCCTGCCTCAAGCAGTCTTCGGGTCAGGGAAATATCCTCCGGACTCGGTGTTGGATCGCCGCTGGGGTGGTTATGAGCACATATAATGGAAGCGCTGCTGCACTTAATGGCCGCCCGAAACACCTCTCTTGGATGAACGATGGATGCATTAAGGCTGCCCATCGAAAGCGTTTCCTGCGCAATTACATGATTTTTCGTATTTAAAAAGAGACAGACAAAATGCTCCTTCTGCAAATAGCGAAGCTGCTCGGTTAGAATATCCGCCGCATCATGCGGGCTGCGAATCGTAACCAGCTGGCCCAGCCGCGAGTTCGACATCCGGCGTCCCAGCTCAATCCCGGCTTTCAGCTGCACCGCTTTGGCGGGACCGATTCCCTTGATATCCATCATTTCTTCAATGCTAAGGTCGGCCAGACGGCGAAGACCGCCAACCTGTCCCAATATGCGCTGCGCCACATGAATCGCCGATTCCTGGCGGGTTCCGGTCCGCAGCAGTATAGCCAGCAGTTCAGCCTGGCTGAGTGATTCCGCCCCATATTGCATCATGCGCTCTCTCGGTCGTTCTTCATGGGGAAGGTCTCGCAGCATGAACGTTGACGATTCCATCCCTGATCTCTTCCTTTCAGCCTCTGCATATGCGATATGGCTGTATGACAGTATTAGTTATCGAATAGCTGTGCGTGCGCGTCCGAAAATCCCAACAAGCGCCGCAGTTATCTTATACCCTAAATCATTATACGGGTAAAGCCAGCTCAATACAAATATAAATCGGACAGGGGAAGAACCGCTTTAATACACTTTCGTCGCTTGCTCCAACTTAAAATTCCCATTTCTTTGGAACGATTCGGCTACTCTTTATCATCCATCTTAGTGCAATACCTATCCGTACTGGTCGCAGCATTAAGGGAAACGCCGATACCAAGGGCATTGATGAAATCCGCTTATTGTCGAACATAATTTTAGAAGTACTCATTTTACAAAAATGGTCTTTTAGTAGTGTGTTTTCCGAGATAAGACTAAAGTCCGATGAATCAAAAGATATTAATCTTTCCCTTGGCACTTACATACCCCTCTCAATTAAGCCTTTAACGGATTGATGCCAAATTCCAACAACATCCGGTAAAGAAGATTCAATGGGAGTCCCATAATACTGTAAAAGTCACCCTCAATCTTTTCAATAAAAAGCGAGCCTATTCCCTGAATCCCGTAACTTCCTGCTTTATCCATCGGCTCGCCCGTCTTGATATAGCCGTCGATTTCTTGGGCCGACATCGGCTGGAACGTCACGCGGCTCTCCGTATAGCCGGCAATAACTGCAGGCTCTCCGTTTGGCGACTCAGAAAGCACGCGGTATCGTCCAATGCCGCCGAGCTCCACTGCATCGCTGCCGGTATTTTCATTGCTTCCCGGCTTACCCGTACCGCCAAAGGCCAGAGCCGTCATTTTCACCAAAGCCGCTTCTGCTGATATCCCCTCCCGGAGCATGCCGCCGTTCACGCCATCCCCGAGCTTGATGCAGGCAACGCCCGTATACACTTTATGGCTTCGCCCTTGAAGGGCGGTTAGCATCTTCCTGCTCTCTTCCTCATCCGCCGGTTTACCGAGAATACGCCCCTCTAGAACAACAATCGTATCGCTTCCAAGGATAACGCCGCTCCGTTCGCCTGCAAGCGGAAGAACGGCTTCCGCTTTGCGCAGGGCCAGCGCGCTTACAATTTGTTCGGGCTCCCACTCTGCCGGAAAGCTCTCATCGGCCTCGCTCGGCATAACGTCAAAGGGCAGTCCCAGTAAAGATAAAAGCTCCCGGCGGCGAGGCGAACCGGAAGCAAGAATAATCGAAGTTATGTGGTTATCGTTCATGTTGTAAGTGTTCCTTTCCATATGGTTAAATGCTTACTTCCTGCGGTACAGCCACACGGCGATAATAATACCGATCAGGCTTAGCATGCACAATTTCAGTTGAATCGTAACGTCATAAGAAAAGATGTCCAGATCGGCTTGCGGCGACCATTTGATCAACGTCGACTTTGTCAGGAAGGACAGTGCTTTAACCGGTTGCAGAAGCTTAGCTGCCCAGGCGCCGACCAGCCAGCCCAGAATCAAGTAAAGCAAAAGCATACCTATATTTCTCTTCTTCATTAGCCATCTTCCCTCCGCCAGCCTATGACATCCCCATCATTATACGGTGAAAATACGGTGAGTACAATGCAAAATCCGGCGCGGGAGCCATCGCCCGAACGCCGGGCCTGAGTGAATACTCATATCATACTACACTCTGGCTTAACCTTGTTCCATTGACGCAAGCAGCCGTTTCTGGCCGCTCAGCATGTCGAGCATCGCCGCCTGTACTTCCCACAGCAGACCGTCCGCCTTGCTCTTGCTATACTCGTTCATAGCCGACACGCCCCGGCTCACGGATTTCTCCAGTTCCTTGGCAGTGGCCAAGGGCCCAGACGGCAGTCCCGCCTCCAGCGCCTTCACCGCTTCCGTCCACTGCAGATGCAAGTCGCTTACCTTCGCGGTGTCCGCGGCCGTATCACCGCCGAGCAGCGAAGCGGAGAGGGAGCTGAGCTCCCTCAGCAATTCTCCGCTGGTATTAAAATAACGGGTAACCGTCTCGCCATTCCCGCCAAATACAAGCTGACTCTCGGAAGGAAGAGTGACTTCCTTCACATATAAATCGATGCCCTGCGCCTTCAGTCTGCTGCCGAGAAGCTTCGCCTGCTCCCGGTCGGATGACAATCCGGCGTACACCCGGTTCCCACCCTCAGGGTCTAGCCCTGCGGCAAGCCCGGCGCTCTCCAGCTCCTGCTGCGCCTGAGCCGCTCCTTCCGGCGTGCTGAACACCCCGTATTGGAGCAGGTAATAGCTCTGCTGCGCTACCTGTACCGGAACCGCCGGAGCGCTTACCGAATTGCCCGCTGCATCCTGCTGCGAGGCAGTTCCTGGCGTAGCCGTACCTGTAGAACCGCGGTCATTAACCCCGCCGAATAAAGTCAGTGCGGCATAGCCCAACAGCAGACCGATGCCGATGGCTCCGGCAACGGAAGCCGGGAATTTCCACCAGGACGAAGTACGGCGTGTAGTGTAGTAACCGCCGCCCGCGTCATCCG
>NZ_ASSD01000007.1 GCF_000520715.1 Paenibacillus zanthoxyli JH29 | reverse complement strand
GCGATTGGGGCCGCCTCGTTCATTATGACTAACGGGAGACAATAGCTTAAAGAAATACAAGAAGGTAAAGGTATGAGACTTTTTTATTAGATAAATTACCAAAAAAGATAATGAAGGTGAAAAAACGGAAATTAAATAATCGACAAAAAATAGATTTCTAGGTGAATTTTTCGGCGAAGTGGAAGATTGGGATAATCATTTGGCTGAAGCAATAAACATGGTTGAGGAATCTGAAGGCTATTTAATTAAAATACAATATGAAACTAAATATGTTCGGTTCGGTTGACCGGCGTTGCCATCTCGAATTATGTCCGGATCCGTTCTGATCACTTTACTTTCTTTCTCCTCGACCACCTCCTCATTAGGCTTTAAAGCTCTCTTTTCTATGCGCTCTCCGATCCGTTTCAACCACATCATTGAGTTCACCCATGTAATCAAGTGTATATTGAAGGTCCTGCTGTTTCATGTACTGGCGCTTGTTGGCGTTTGCATTCACATGTGTATAATCTGAAATCAACACCCGGCCGCCAATCATCCGGTGCTGCATGCCCTGTAATACAATTTAATCGAAGATATCCCAAAAATTGTTAGTATCTTTAAATCGAGTTCGGCGGTTCCAGCTGATGGTCGTGTGATCCTGGACTTTATCTGATAGTTCCAGTACCCAGAAACCAGCGGTAAGAAAGCTTGGTTAAAATCTCTCGCTCCAACTGTGGTTCGAACCGAATGCCGTACAAAACCGAGAAAGATCTTCTCGAACAACACAACAGGATCAATTGCTGGACGTCCGTTGTCTTCGCAATAGAGGGGTCGAACCTTTTCATCAATAAATGATAAATCGATTTAGCGATCCAAATTTTCCGAAGCAAATGATTTTGGGTAACCAATTATTCATTGGACACAAAATCGTAGGCCTGTTGTCCTTCTCGGTTTTACGCAGCATCGCAGAACACCTTCCCTTAATACAAAAAAAATATCTACCACTTGTTGAATTAATCAACATATTAATGGTTGCCGAGTCTTCTCGACAGCCTGAGAACCGCATAAGATTATGTTCCTTTTTCATGTAATTTATATGTAGATTTCTTGTACAAAAACGGTTCCTAAGAACCATAAAATGTGCATTGACTTTGATACAAACCTAATACACAAATGTGAGATTGTAGATTTATAAGATCATCTCTAATTATACTTGTTATGGTAAATTATAGATTTTAAATTAAGAAAATTTTATATAAATGGTATATAGTTCCAACGTTCTATTTTTTAATGGAAGTAAACGTGATAAGGTTATTACAGAGAATTCGAGTTAAAGTACGGCAAATCTACATAAGTGTATATATGATTTTCATCTGACTGGAGGGATCCAATGTCATTTGATATTGATTTTGCAGATAAAAAGACGGATATCGCAATTATAGGCATGTCCATACGATTGCCTGGTGTCGAAAACATAGAACAGTTCTGGAAGCATATTAAACAGGGTGATGAAGTGGTCGCAGATCTTGGCGCAGTGTCCAAAGAGGGGCCATGGCATCACTCCGATAATCCCAGACCCTTTATACGTGCAAACAATAATATCAAGGACATCGAGTACTTTGATGCTTCGTTTTTTAACATCAACCCCACAGAGGCTTCCTGGATGGATCCGCAGCACCGCCTGTTTCTGGAGCTGGCCTGGGAAGCGCTAGAAACCGCAGGATACGCCGCAGAAGATAGGAAACAGCTGATTGGGGTGTATGCGGGCGTATATGCAAATTATTACTCCATGTTTCATCTTCTCCCGCATTTGAGCGATGCACAGGCCGCCACCAATCTGCAAATGCAGATTGCCAGCGAGAAGGACCATGTAGCCACCATGACCGCCTATAAGCTGGATCTTACAGGTCCAGTGCTTAATGTTCAATCCGCATGTTCAAGCTCATTGGCGGCCGTACATTTGGCTTGTGAAAGTTTGTTGACATACTCTAGTGATGTAATGATATGCGGTGCAGCGACGCTCAGTATTCCGCAAATTGCCGGATATGAATATCAGGATAACGGCTTATTATCCTCGGATGGCCATCTTCGAGCTTTTGATGCCGAGGCAACAGGGACTTTGTATAGCGAAGGGGCTGGGTGTGTCGTGCTCAAGAGGTTTCGGGACGCCTGGGAGGACGGGGATACCATCTACGGGTTGATCAAAGGATCTGCTATGAACAATGATGGCTCCCAGAAGGCTGGATTTACTGCCCCTTCAGTAAAAGGCCAAATTGAAGTCATAGAAAGGGCTATGATGGTCTCCGGCGTGAAGCCGGAACAGATTGGCTATGTAGAAGCTCACGGAACGGGAACTCCTTTGGGAGATGCAATTGAGCTTGAAGCTTTGCATGAGGTATTCCTTAAAAGCACGTCAAAGACCGCTTTTTGTGCACTGGGATCGGCCAAGGCTAATTTCGGGCATACCGGCCCTGCCGCCGGAGTCATTGGCTTAATCAAGGCCGTTATGGCACTGAAGGAGCAGGTGCTTCCGCCAGCCATTAATGTTGAGATGCCCAGCATCCGTCTAGCCTCTGGAACCAGCCCATTTTATCTAAACCCAATTCCGCTTGAATGGGGCAGTGGAGGATTGCCCCGCTATGCCGGAGTAAGTTCATTTGGACTTGGTGGAACCAATGTACATGTCATTGTCGAAGAGCCGCCGCAAATAGACCCTTCGGTCTCTGAACGGGAGGCATGCCTCTTCGTTCTATCTGCCCAAACAGCGACCGCGCTTCACAACTATAAAGACCGGGTTCAAGCTTCGCTGGCAACTTTTCCTGAGAACCGCCTTGCAGATGCAGCTTATACGCTCCAGGTGGGACGTAAAGGGTTGGAGCAGCGCGGTTTTTATATCAGTATGATGAAATCGGGTGATGAAGGTATAATCCAGGAGCCTCAATTCCACACGGGGAAGGTTAGTGGTGTAATGAAGCCTTTAACCTTCTTCTTTGCGGATCAGCAGTTAGATTTGGAGGCTTCGTACATCGAATGGACCAAAACAGCGCCCCGTTTCCATGAAGATTGGACCCAACTGCTGATGAGGATGAAGCAAGCTGTCAAGTATGAACTCAGTTCCTTGGCGAAAAAGTCTCAGGCAGATGTGCTTGAAGCTTTACGCTCTTTTGCCTTCCAAATAGGTATGTCGCACATGTGGAAGCGGTGGGGGATTGTACCCTCTTATTACAAAGGAGAAGGGGCCGGCGTCTATGCTGCTGCAACAGCATCAGGCTGGATGGAGCTGGAGGATGCAGCGTATCTGTATATGTGTTTCCAGCTCTCGCGCCGTCAATTGAACCCTGTAGAACAACGTCTCTGGGCGGATAGTTATGAACGTCGACTCGAGCAAATGACTGTCGATCTGGACAGGCTGCCGGATTCATTAATATGGCCAGGGGATCCGGATTCTCGCAAGAAGACGAAGGGTCTGGCCGGATTCGAACTTCTATCATCCCTATTGCATGATCCGTCTCTATTTCATTCAGATCATAATCCACCTTCGGATCATGTGCAATTAACACTGGGTCCAAGGCCGTCTATCGCAAGCGGAGATATTCATATGACAGACCAAAATGTGACCGGAACCGAAAGCATAGACAGAAGCATCTGTTACTGCTTGGGCTGGCTCTGGATAGAGGGTTATCCCATCAACTGGTCGGCTTATTATGAAGGAGAGAAGAGACAGCGAATTGCTCTTCCTACGTACCCGTTCGAGAGAGTAAGGTACTGGGTAGAACCCGAGACTGATCAGCACTCTAATTCTGGGGCAAAAGCCGCTTCGGAGCTTGTTCCGGTTGTTCCCCTTAAGCTGTCTGCAGAACAGCTTGCCGGTTACAAGGGACCGCGCAGCGCTACAGAGCGAATCTTGGTTCATCTGTGGGAGAAGCACCTTGGAGTGACTCCCATAGGCACTGAGGATAATTTTTACGAGCTCGGAGGCAATTCGCTCCTTGCGGCGTCAATAAATGCAAATCTAGGTGATATCTTTAAAACGCATATAGGGCTTGAAGTTTTCCTGGAGCATCAATCCATCGCAGAATTGGCAGAAGCGCTAGAATCCCTTTTAACAGAGCCAATCCCTCTGAAAGGTAGCTGATGTTATGCTAATGGACAAGCTGGTTGTACATCGTTTGAGTCATCCTCAAAAGAGAATATGGTATACCGAACAGCTCTACCCGCAATCGAGTGTGAATCACATCGGAGGATGTGTACGTATATTGAGGCCTATTCATTTTAATGCTCTTGAGGCCTCTATACATTCCGTAATTCAGGCCAATGAGGGTCTACGGATTCAGCTGCAGCTCAGGCATGACGAGCCGGTGCAGTACGTTGCTCCTTATCAGGAAGAACCGCTGCCTTTTTATGACTTCTCGGAAATTTCGGATTCCCAAGCAGCTTATGAACGTTGGGTTACCGCCGAGGCACAGACTCCCTATAACCTCTATGATTCACCTCTTTATCATATAGCCATGTTTAGTTTGGGTGAGCGTGATAACGGCTTTTTGCTGCGGGCTCATCACCTTATTTGTGATGGTTGGTCCATGGATGTTCTTACCAAGCACATTCTGGAACGGTACCAGCTTCTTAGCTCTCAGGAAGCAAGCGATCCCATGCAGCCTTGTACCTCTTATCTGCAATATCTGGATATGGAGCAGGCGTATTTACAATCAGACCGATGTGAGAACAATCGCATATATTGGGAACAGAAATTCACCCAACTACCGGAACCTCTTTTTGAACAAACTCCCCGTGATCCTTCGGGTAACCGTCTAACCCGGTTATTGGACAAGGAAACTACAAGCAGGCTCAAGGATGCAGCGGATCAGCATCACGTATCTGTCCCGATATTCTTGAGTGCGGCTTATGGAATATTGCTATCCCGTTATTACCAGAAGGACGAAATTGTTCTCTCGATGCCTATTGCTAATCGCAATGCCATGACGAAAACGATAGTAGGCATGTTCACCGATAATCTGCCGTTAACGATTCGTATGCAAGAAGACAGGCCCCTGCATGACTTTCTGCGGGACCTAAAGCGGGAGTATATGCGTAATCTAGGCAACCACAAGTACCCATATAACCTGTTAGCAGGGCGACTTCAGCTTCGGAAGAAAGGCCGTCAGGCCTTAGCTCAAACTTCCTTGAATTACTACAACACCCATCTTAGAACAAGTATCCATGGCTCACCGATTCTTAACGAGGAATTCTACTCGGGTGAGCAGGCTTATCCGCTGCAATTGGTGATCAAGGATTGGTCGGACGATGGCACGCTCTTGTTCAGCTTGGATTATCAGACCAGCTTGATTGACGACTTTGAAGCCGAGTCTTTGCTCGACTCCATGATCTGCTTGCTAGCCGAGATGGCTTCAAGCCCGGATGCTAGGATTCATAGACTCTCCCTCCTGAATCAGCAGCAGTGGGAGAATACAGTCGAGCACTACAATTTGCAGGCTGCTCATAAATATGCAGAGGATCTTACCGTATTGGACTTGTTTGAGCGAGAAGCAAGTGTTCACCCGGAGCGAACAGCGCTCAGCTGGGAGCAAGAGGAGATGACATATGGCCAGCTATGGAGACAGGTTCATCATTTAGCTGCAGTGCTCGCGGCCAAGCCGGGCATTCAATCGGGACCGATAGCGATTCGGATGAGGCACAGTCCTGAACTGGTTGTTGCCATTATGGCTGTAATCAAGACAGGAACAGCATTTATGCCGATTGCTCTTGAAATCCCCAGATCCAGGGTTGAATTTATGCTCCGAGATTCGGGAGCCGTTTATCTGCTATCGGATGAAGAAACCGAGGAATGGACTGTACCTGTACTAACCGTTCCAGGACTGCTTGCTCAGAATGAAGCAGTGGAAGAAAAGCAGTTGTCTGCTTTCTCCGAAAGCACAGTAAGCAAAGCGAATACCCCTGCCTACATTATTTATACGTCAGGATCCACAGGAGAACCCAAAGGAGTTCAAGTCCTGCATTCTAGTCTGGCCAACTACATCACCTGGGCATCCTCCGTCTATTTAAAATCTGATCGTGATATCTTTGCATTTTACTCGTCACTTTCCTTTGATTTAACGCTTACTTCCCTGTTTGTTCCCTTAACAAGCGGGATTCAGCTTAGAATTTACCCCCCAAATCAGCATGAATTCACACTGAGCCGTATTCTTCAAGACAATAAAGCAACCATCATTAAATTAACGCCTTCGCATCTCGCGTTATTTCCGAATCGTCGTAATCCAAATGCAGTTGTGCATACCCTGATCGTTGGCGGAGAAAGCCTTAAGACACATCTTGCCTCCCAAATCCAAGCAATGTTCGGCTCATCGCTGTCCATCTATAACGAATATGGTCCCACAGAAGCAACGGTTGGATGCATGATCCACCGGTTTAACCCCTTGACCGACAAGGAATCTGCGGTTCCTATCGGGATTCCGGCTGCAAATGCGAGATTGTACATTCTTGACAAACATATGCAGATGCTTCCTCCAGGAGCTGTAGGCGAACTCTTCATTTCAGGGCCGGGCGTAGCGGAAGGGTACCTCCATCGGCATCAGCTTACTGCAGAGCGTTTCCTTGCAGATCCCTATGTAGAAGGGAACAGAATGTATCGTACCGGCGATAGAGTGCGGATGGGTAAAGGCTATCTGCTGCAGTATATCGGCCGCATGGATGACCAGGTCAAGATCCGGGGATACCGGATTGAGCCGGAAGAGATTGAACAGGCCTTGCTTCGTCTGGAAGGCATTCGGGAAGCTGTTGTCTTCATAACGGGTGAGGACCAGTCAGCCGAGCTGCTTGCATGCGTGGATGGTGACGAACCGGACTCTGCCTGGATCCGGCAGCAGCTGCTGGGCAGCCTGCCTTCTTATATGATCCCTGACCGGATTCACAGTGTTCCGGCAATCCCCTTAACGCTGAACGGCAAGGCTGACAAACAGCAGCTTACCGAGATGATGAACAAGGGGCACAGCCCAAGCGTTCAACAAGAGCCATTAACGTATTCAGGTAATCTTCTGGCTGCGATGAGAACTGTCCTCGAGACCGACAACATTGAGATCGAAGACCAGTTCTTTGAGAGGGGAGGCGATTCTATCAAAGCCATTCAGGTCTCCAGCTTGTTAAAAAGCCAGGGATTCGATCTGAGTGCGGCAGTGATATTGGACTATCCGCTTCTCAAAGATATGCTTCTTCATCTTAAGCAGGAATTCCATGAGGAGGAACAAGGACCCGCAGTAGGAGAGCTTCTTCCTACACCTATTCAATCTTGGTTCTTAAAGCAGCAGTTCCAGAACGCGGATTACTACCAGCAATCCATCATGCTGGAATTGGCCGATGATATTGCTGAAGCTGACCTTGTTGAAGGCATAAGGTCATTGATCCGGCACCATGACGCGTTTCGTCTGTACTATGATGACGTTCGGAAAAAGATGTTCTACAGCGACAATTTACATTTGGGAGAGGAACTTCCAGAGATCATCCATATCAATGCCCACTCGGAGGAACAGCAAGAAATTGAGCTTGAGCAAAAAATGACTGCTTTCAAAAGAAAAATCCGCTTTACATCAGCGGACAAGCCTTGCCTGCAGGCGTTGCTAATCACTGTCCCAGGACGTAAACGGCGGCTGCTGTTAGCAGCCCATCATCTGTGCATCGATGGAGTATCTTGGAGGATTCTCTTAGAGGACCTAAAGCGAGTACTATCCAAGCAGCCGCTGCCTCCCAAGACAGCTTCTTTCCAGCGGTGGTCGAGTGCACTTTGGGAGCGCTCGCAGCCTATATTCCAGTCCGAGCTAGACTATTGGAAGCGGCAAAGTGAAGCAAATAAGAGAATCAAAGAAGCAGAGGAACGGCCAATGCCTCTCAGAAGCGATTGCTTCAAACGCAAGATTATTTTTTCCGCAGATGAAACCCAGGCAATCCTGCAGGGGAATTGTGGCATGACTACCGCTGAACACATGCAGACAGAGCTGGCATTAGCGTGGCAGGGGGAGTTCCCATCGGAGGAGCTAACGATCTGGACTGAAGGACATGGCCGGGAAGCGCTGTTCGCCGACCTGAATCTATCGCGCACCATAGGATGGTTTACCAGTCTATATCCTGTCAAATTGAAATTTGATACAGAGCTGGAAGAGAGGGGGAGAAGACTTGGACTGCAGCGTCAATTGAAGCAGGTTCCTCATAGAGGCGTGGGATATGGCGTGCTGGCATATTCCCTTCAGCAGCTAACTCCTGCATCACCAGGCATTGTGTTTAACTATCTTGGAGAATTTTCAATTCAGGATGAGGAGAAGTTCCGAGTTCTGTATGAGGCCTCCGGTCCGGATGTGGCACCCGAGAACCATTTCCCGTACCTGCTGGAGCTGAATGCGGTAGTGATGAAGCGACAACTGCAAATTGAATTCATGGTCTCCCCGGAGGCTATGGAATTAGAACAAATGGAGCGTCTGATTCAGGGCTACAGGTCAAAAATGATGAAGCTGATCCAAGAGCCAGCAGCTGGGGCAGAGGAAGAACTTATTCTCACGCCGGATGACTTTGATGCGGTTGACCTGACACAGCAGGAGCTCGATGCCATATTCAAATAAAGGGGGAACGGAATGCGACTGCGGCGTTTATTCATACCGCTTCTGATACTAGGATGCGCCATCATTCCTAACGCGCAATCAGCAGAGGCAAAGATGCCTGATCCGCAAGCTTTTGATCAATATGTGGCTGATATGGTGAATAAGGATAACCTTCCCGGCGTCTCCATCGCCATAGTC
This sequence comes from Paenibacillus zanthoxyli JH29, assembly GCF_000520715.1. Taxonomy (GTDB): domain Bacteria; phylum Bacillota; class Bacilli; order Paenibacillales; family Paenibacillaceae; genus Paenibacillus_AQ; species Paenibacillus_AQ zanthoxyli. The sequence continues at coordinate 32,178 of NZ_ASSD01000007.1, read as the reverse complement.
AATGGAAATGAAACCTATACACAAGGATACGGGCTTGCCAATCAGGCTGCTAAGCGGAAGGTTAGCCCCGATACCCTATTTGAACTGGGGTCGAACAGCAAAGCTTACACAGCACTGGGGATCCTGCTGCTCGCTGAGCAGGGGAAGGTCGATCTTAAAGCACCGGTATCCCGTTATCTGCCTCAGACCGAGTGGAAGTTTGACCAGGCGCAGGTTGACCCTGCGGTTAAGGACTTCCTGCATCAGACCAGCGGAATGGGCAGCAATTCTATAGCGCTGATTAAGCCTTCCAAGGATGAGCAGGCACTTCAAGATACGGTGCGTAATTTGGCTAGTCAGCCTTTATGGTACAAGCCCGGACAGCAGTTCCTATACTCGACAGGCAATTATGATGTGCTTGGCGCAATTATTGAACAAGTCAGCGGCCAGTCTTATGAGTCGTTTATGGCCACCGAGGTGATGAAGCCATTAGGCTTAACGAGCACTTATGCCGGAACTGCTGTCTTGCCGTCAGATGCCCAATTGTCAAGCGGGTACAAGCTGGGGTTGATCGGGAACCGCAGTTATGAAGCTCCAACTTATCGGGGAAATATGCCGGCAGGCTATATTGTATCCAATGCCAAGGACATGGCCAGGTGGCTGCAAATCCAGCTTGAACAGGATGATACCCTCCCGGAATCGCTACACCGAGCGGTTAACGCATCTCATATTCCGGATGACCGGGTGGCTGCAACCTTGACGGAGCCTTATGATTCTCCGTTCAGATATGGAGGAGGCTGGCTAGTATTTGATCGAGGAGAGCAGCCTTATCTGTCCCATGGCGGCAATAATCCCAATTTCTCCTCCTACGTGCTTGTTGATTTGGAGAAAAAGATAGGAGTCGCCGTTATGGGGAACCGCAATTCAACTTACACCTATGCCATTGCCTCCGGGTTGTACGATATACTGCTGGGCAAGCAGCCCGCGGCGGCGCCCCCAGACACGACAAGTACTGCCAACCTAGCAGCGACCATACTTCTTGTTCTATCCATACTTCTAAGCCTGTGGCTGCTTTATAGACTAGTATTACTCATACTGGCGATGCAGCGCGGAAGGCGCGTATTTACCGGATTCACAGCAGCACTTTATATAAAAACAGCATTATGGATATTATTTGCCGCTCTGATGATAGGCGTCGCATGGTATATTCCAAAGCTGCTGTTTTGGGGATACCCTTGGCCCTTTATTATCGTGTGGGCTCCTTTTACCGTTGCACCTGCAATGATCTCGCTAGGTATAACTGCAATCTTGTTTGCAGGCTTGCGAATTACAGCAGCCTTGTTCCCGAGAAGAGCTGAGGAACAGCCAATCAGTCTGGCGGTATGACAATATATCTTGTTAAGGAGATGAACCAATGCGGATCGGTAATATCCCGAGTATTCAGGAATTCAAGCAGCAGTTGATTCAGTGTGAAGAGCGGGGGCTGATTACGGAGTGGGAGCTTCCCTACGAACAGCTGTTAACCCGGCTACAGGCGGCTATCTTTTTCTTCAATATGGACTCGGATCATGCTCCGGATGAATTATATTCTGTGTTTGCCGATTATCCTGATCTTGTGATTCAGCCTAACCAGGGCAGCCTGTCCCAAATGGGTTATCAGATTTCATTTCAATAGCTTGCATGAAGGAGGGTAGGTATGAAGATCAGACTCTTTACAATCCCTTATTCGGGCAGTACGGCATCTGTCTATTTAAGTTGGAACCGTCTGTTGTCCGAGAAGATTGAGCTCGTTCCCCTGGAATTACCGGGCAGAGGGAAGAGGTTTGGGAGCAAATTATGTGGCAGTATGTCGGAGTTAATTGAAGATTTATACAGCTGTATACAGAGCCAAATCGATGAACAGCCTTACGCCATTTATGGACACAGTTTAGGTGGCCTAGTGGCATATGAACTAAGCGTCAAATTAATGGAGTGCGGCTATCAACTGCCCGTGCATTTGTTCTTGTCCGGGTGTAATCCTCCACATCTTCGCTATGGCGAAGAGAATCTTCATATGCTTCCTGATGAGCTGTTTCTGAAGGAGATTGTCAAGCTGGGCGGCACCGCCCAAGAATTGCAGGTCAATCCGGAGATGATGAGAATCTTTGTACCCATTATCAAGTCGGATTACAGGATCTATGAATTGTACGCCGGAAAAGAAAAAGTGGTTCAGCTGCCTGTTGATTTCTCCGTCCTGGCTGGCAGAAGTGATCCACTGATGCCGCTAGAGAACGGACAGGCATGGGAGCAATATACCCGGGGTTCTTTCCGATTGATCCAAATGCAAGGCGGACACTTTTTTATACATGATCAGCTGGATAAAGTCATTGATGCTGTGGAGAGTGCACTTCTTGTCCATAAGTGAGGAGGCCTTCGAATGAAAATTGAGAAAACCAATGTTCAGGATATATGGCCGCTGCGTCCTGTGCAGGAAGGAATGCTGTACCACTATTTGAAGGGAACTCAGGAAGGCAAGTACGTGGAATCCCTTATGCTGGGCCTTGAAGGGCGCATAGAGGACACTTGGTTCGTTCAAGCCTGGGAGCATGTATTTCAAGCGAATGAGGCCTTAAGGTCGGTGTTCAGGTGGGAGCAGCTCAGAAACCCCGTTCAGATCATCTTAAAACACAGTAAGCCCCGGATTGAGATTCATGATTGTTCGGAAGAGACCTGTACGTCATCGAGCCGTCAAAAGATCCGTGATCGTGAGCGTTCCACAGTATTCAATCTGGCTGAGGAAGCGGTGAAAATCTCCTTATACAAATACAGCGGCGAGTGTTACATGTTCCTGACCTTCCATCACATTCTGCTCGACGGATGGAGCCTGGGCGTGATCTTGGAAGAATGGCTTAGCGTGTACCGTGCCCTTTCAGAGAATAAACCCGCCGTCCAGCGCGGCAAAGCTTCCCTAAAGTCGATTTTGACAGCGATTCAGAAGAACCGGGATCTTGAGTCCGAGGCCCAGTTCTGGGCAGATCACTTGTCCGAATATGAGATCAAACAGCCGGTACAGCCATTCTACAAGCCTACCTGTTACGAATTTAAGAAAGTCTCTAAACGTATCGCCCCGGACACACTAGCTAGTTTGCAGGAGTTCTGCAGGGAATTAGGTATGTCTATAGCCACTTTCATCTATGGTACCTGGGCTCTGCTGATCGGACGCTTTACTTATAGCGATGATGTGGTATTCGGAACGACGGTCTCTGGCAGGGGATTGAGCTTAAGCGGGATCGATACAGCTGCCGGAATGCTCATTAATACGGTGCCGCTACGAATTCGAAGCAGCGGAGAAGAGCGTGCCGAAGACTATTTTAGGAGAGTACATAGGCTGCTAGCCGAGCGGCGGGACTATGAGCATTCCGGTCTTCCTTCGATTCGTCAGGCTGCCGGGTTGCAGGGTCCGGAGGAGCTTTTTGACACATTTGTGGTCATTGAGAATTATCCGCTCGATAAAAAGCTGTTACAACAGCCCGAAGAACCATCTAGTGCAGACACTACACTATATTTCAGATCCTACCAGATGGATGAGCACACGCATTATCCGCTTACGCTCCTGGTCAAAACGGTTGAAGGGCTTGAGTTCGAATTCGTATACGATGCTGGTAAATATGAGTATTTTGTGGTTCAGCAGATGGGGGGGTGTCTGATACAGCTGCTTCAAGACCTGGCAGACCGTCCTTCGGACAGATTGGCAGATGTTGCGCTCGTTCAGCCCAAGCACCCTCTTCTGAATGGACTGCTTGCGCCTTATCCTGCAGAGCTTGACCTTGAAGGCCTGAGCATTCCCCAGCTCTTCGCGGAAGCTGTCAGGCAGTATCCTGACCACACGGCTATCCTCTTTGAGAACGATAGGATTACCTATAGGGAACTAGATCTAATATCAGATGCCATTGCAGCAGAACTAAAGCGGAAGGGGGCAGGGCCCGAGCAGTGTGTAGGTATCCAGTCTTTCCGCCGACCGGCTACGATTGCCGGATTACTCGGCATTCTTAAATCCGGAGCTGCTTATGTGCCTATTCATCCGGAATATCCGCCTGAGCGGGTGAAGTACATGATAGAAGATACAGCGATGAGCCTTCTGCTGGCCGAACCGGATTTTACAGCAAGATATGCGGAGCTTACTGGGGTCCACGGCATTGATGTGCAGCGAGTCTATTCTGAAGTGAAGGCGGGAGCGCATTCGGAACAGCATTCTCTAACGCCTGTCCGGACAAAGGGCAATAACCTGGCTTGCATTGTCTATACCTCAGGGTCAACCGGTCAGCCCAAAGGAGTCATGGTAAAGCATAAGGGGATTGTCCGGCTGGTCAAAAATACCGGGTTTGTAGATTTTCGCTCCAGCGATGTCATTCTTCCGACATGCCCTTTTGAATTCGATGTGTCTAATTTCGAGATTTGGGGTGCGCTGCTGGCCGGTGCCGGACTCTCCCTGCTGCCGCAGGAGAAGCTGCTCATGCCGCAAGTGCTCAAGCAGGCTCTCTTGGAAAATGGCGTATCGCTAATGTGGATGACAACACCGCTGTTTAATCAGCTGGCAGGGGTAGATGCGTCTATATTCGGCTCCCTTCGTTACCTCATCGTTGGCGGAGATACTTTATCAACTCCTCATATCAATAAGGTAAGGAGGGCTTGTCCGGAGCTCACCTTGGTTAACGGCTACGGCCCTTCAGAGAACTCTGTACTGTCCACAGCACTTCATATTACCAAAAGCTACGAAACACGGATTCCGATCGGTCAGCCGATTACACGGTCAACCGCTTATATTGTGGATCGCCATCATCATCTACTGCCTGCAGGGGCCGTTGGTGAACTCTGTGTAGGCCTGGAAGGAGTGGCTCGCGGATATTTGAACAGGCCGGAGCTGACGAAGGAGAAGTTCGTTCCCGATCCGATCTATCAAGGCTATGTGATGTACAAGACGGGAGACTTGGCTAGATGGCTGCCGGACGGAAATATCGACTTTTTCGGCAGAACGGATGATCAGGTCAAAGTGAGAGGCTATCGTATCGAGCTGCAGGAAGTAGAAACGGCGATGAGCCGCTTATCTGACATCGATGCATGTGTGGTCCAGGTTCCCCAAACCATGCAAGGTGAGAAAGAGCTGACGGCTTACTACGTGTCTAAGAAGAATCTGGCCATCGCACAGATTAGGGAGCAGCTGTCCCGGCATCTTCCGTTCTATGCGGTACCCACGAAGTATATTCAGCTGGATACCCTGCCGCTGACCTTAAACGGGAAAATCGATAAGAAGGCACTGCTTCACCTAAGGAAGACTGTAGATGAACCCGTAAAGCAAACGGCGCTTCCTACCGCTTTTATGGAGCAGACGGTGCTTCAGATCTGGAAAGAAGCGCTTGGGTTAGAGCAGATTGGTCTTGATGATGCCTTCTTCGATATCGGGGGCAATTCCCTATTGACGATTCGGATCAGCGACAGAATTCGTCAAGCCACCGGAACTGAAATGTTGGTAACTGATTTATTTCAGTACCCTACGGTTCGGCAATTATCAGCATATCTGTCCAAACGTCAATCCCAGCACCACAAGGATACTTCATTAGGAGGGGACACGCAGGAAGAGGCTGGACATAACGGGGATATTGCGGTGATCGGCATGGCAGGCCGGTTTCCTGGATCGAACAATATTGAAATGTTCTGGCGCCAATTGCAGCAAGGCAAAGTAGGGATCTCGTTCTTCACCGAGGAGGAGCTGCGGGAGTCGGGGATTTCGGAAGAACTTCTCAATCGGTCCGATTACGTGAAGGCAAAAGGAATGCTTGAGGGCATTGAGTACTTTGATGCAGATTTGTTCGGTTACAGCGGGCAAGAGGCTGAACTCATGGACCCACAGCTCCGGCTGCTTCATGAATGCGTCTGGTCTGCTCTGGAGGATGCCGGATATGATGCGGAACGCTACAAGGATGCAATCGGGTTATTTGTAGGAGGAACCGTCAACTTAGGCTGGGTGAATCACTTATTTCATGCATTGGAAGATGACACGGACCGCTGGAAAGCGTCGCATTTGAATGTACACTCGCTGAGTATGCCGATCTCCTACAAATTAAATCTTAGAGGCCCTTCCCTCACCGTGGAAACCGCCTGTTCTTCTTCGCTGGTTGCGGTTCATCTGGCCTGCCAGTCGCTGCTTCGTCAGGAATCTAAGATTGCTCTGGCTGGCGGAGTATCGGTTACGGTACCGAAGAAATCGGGATATCTGTATCAGGAAGGGATGATTAAATCTCCTGACGGGTATTGCAGAGCTTTTGATGCCGCGGCACAAGGAACGGTTAGCGGAGACGGATTGGGGATGGTCGTACTTAAATCGCTGGAGGATGCGCTCCGTGATGGGGATCATATTTACGCCGTGATCAAGGGGGCAGCGATTAATAATGACGGAACGCGTAAGGCAGGGTTTACCGCACCTAGCATCACAGGGCAGAGGGAGGTTATCGCATCTGCGCTTGAGGCGGCAGCAGTTCAGGCCGATTCAATTCGATATATTGAAGCCCACGGGACTGGAACACCGCTGGGAGATCCTATTGAAATCAAGGCGCTGTCCGAGTTCTTTCCGGCAGAACATGAACACCGCACGGCCATTGGCTCGGTGAAAACCAATGTGGGGCATTTGGATGCGGCGGCCGGTATTGCCGGATTCATCAAGACCGTTCTGTCACTTTATTACAAGCAGCTTCCGCCAAGCTTGCATTTTCACGAGCCAAATCCTGGCATCGGGTTTGACGAGACCAGTCTGTATGTTAACGGGGAGCTGTGTGACTGGGCACCGTCTGAGGCTTATCCGCGCCGAGCAGGCGTCAGCTCCTTTGGCATCGGGGGGACCAACGCACACGTGATCCTAGAGGAGGCTCCTTTCATTTCCGAGAAACAGGCGAAGGACGAAGGTCGATATCCGGCTGGAGGCTCTTCAGGAGAGATCTTTGTCTTCTCGGCCCATACGGAGGACGCCCTGCGCCAGAAGTGCAAAGAGATGCTGGATAACTTGGAGCGTGCTGTTAACCTGGAGCTCCATGATGTTGCTTATACGCTCGCTGTCGGTAGAAAGCTGCTTGAATGGCGTTTTGCCCTGGTAGCTTCAACCCGTCAGGAATTATGCGAAGGACTGCGGGCTTTCCTTAGTGGTGAATTATCGGCTGTAAATACCGCTTCGGATTATCAAGTCGTGTTCTTATTTCCGGGACAAGGCTCTCAGTATGCGGAGATGGCAAAGCATCTCTATGAATCGGAGCCGCTGTTCCGGGAAGAGATGGACCGCTGCCTAAAGATCGCCCGTTCAGCAGTAAACTTCTATCCATACGAGGTATGGATGCATGGTGTGAATTCAGGTCAGCACGGCAGAGATAACCCCGGTCCTTCAGCTGCATCTTATGCACTCAGTCCGATCGACCAGACTGAGGCTGCACAGCCGTTACTGTTCATGATCGAATATTCACTGGCACGGCTGCTTCAGCGATGGGGAATACAGCCCGCAGGCATGATTGGCCACAGTCTAGGAGAATATACGGCCGCTTGCATCTCCGGTGTTATAACGCCCGAAGAAGCAATTAAACTTGTCGCCCGTCGTTCTGCGCTCATGCAGCAGATGCTGCCTGGAGAAATGCTTAGTGTGAATCTTGCCTTAGACCGGCTGCCCGACTTATTACGAGATTGGCCTGATCTATCTGTTGCGGCAAGCAACAGTCCGGAGCTCTCGGTCATTTCAGGACCGGCAGCCTGCATAAGCGAAATCACACAGGAATTGCAGCATATGGGCATTGAACCTATCCGTCTGCAAGTGTCCCATGCCTTTCATTCCTCCATGATGGAGCCTATGCTGGACATTTTCGGGGAGTTTGCCGGAGAGATAACTTGGTCTGCACCCCAGATTCCTTATATCTCCAACCTGACAGGCGATTGGATAACCTCCGAGCAGGCTTCGGATCCGGATTACTACGTGTCCCATGTACGCGGGACTGTACGCTTTAGGGAAGGACTGGAGGCGCTGTCCACGAAGTTAATAAGTCCGCTGTTCCTGGAAGTTGGGCCTGGAAGAACGCTGAGTCAGCTTGTGCGCCAGAATGGGAACATCCCCGCGAAATTCCCTGTCATTGATTTAATTCCGCGTATGCGCGAGAAGATGACGGGAGCACGCAAATGGCTGGAGGGACTGGCATCCTTATGGATGTACGGGGCCGGATTGGACTGGGATGCATTCTATGAGCACCGGCCCGGCAAACGTATCTCCCTTCCGTCCTATCCGTTTGAGAGACGGTATTATTGGAAGTATCAGCTTGAAGCCCAGCAAATGCAAATCACCCGTGTATCCGGCGGTCTGCAAGCTCAGCGTCAAGTTGAGGATTGGATTTATGTTCCTAAGTGGAGGGAGACCGAAGCTTTCACCCCAGGAGAGCGCAAGTTGGCATCTTTAGACAAACAGACCGTATTGCTGTTTTGTGACCGGGGCCCTTTAGCAGACAGACTGGCAGGCCTTCTGGAACAGCAGGGAAGCTGCTGTATTCGGGTCTACCCGCATCCTACTTTTAACAGGGTATCCGACAGAATGTACATGCTTGATCACGGCAATGCGTCTGATTACAAGCAATTATATGAATATTTGAATGAAAGCGGAGATCCGCTGCCAAGCCGGATTATTCATTTATGGGCCATGGCGGAACAAGATGCATCCCTACTAGCAGCAGACAGCTATAAAGATAGCTTGAACCGCAGCTTGTACAGCTTGGTCTATCTTGTCAAAGAGGCAGGGAAAGCCTCGAACGCTGAGCCGGTTTATCTTACTTTTGGTACCCGCGAGATGGAATGCGTGCAGCCGACAGATCGGGTAAACCCGATAAGATCCCTGCTCACAGGAGCAGCAAGCGTAATTCCATTAGAGTATCCGCATTTGCAAGTGACTTCAATCGACGCCGATGCGGAGTCGCTTGAAGAGACCCTTGAGTTCCTGCTAGATTGGCCAGGTGAAGTTGCGGGAGAATCGGAAAGCGGCGAACCGCTGCTTACACGCTACGCAATGCGCAATCAGAGGTGCTACATCCGCGAGTTTGTGCAGGAGGACCATTCTCGCTCCTTCCGCACCTTCCCGGCGCTTGAGCAGGGTGGCAGTTACCTTATTACAGGAGGACTAAGCGGGATTGGACGGGTGCTTGCCCAGTTTCTGGTCGAGAAGTATCAAGCCAAGCTAACCCTAATCGGGCGCTCACCACGGGAGATGGAGGAGCACACCGAGCGGATGAGGGCTCATGGCGGTCAGGTGCATATCGAGATCGCGGATGTAACCGACCATGCCGCGATGGAGCATATCGTAGCAGAGGTCATATCGCGTTACGGGAAGCTGGATGGTGTGTTCCATGCGGCAGGCATCGCCGATGTAGGCGGAATGCTGCACCAGGTAACCAGGGAACATATCGAGTCTGTGTTAGCTCCGAAGGTGGAAGGCACCTTATCCATTTATCATGCGCTGAACAAGCTCGCGAGTACCCCTTCCTTTCTGGTCCTGTTCTCATCCATCAGCAGTACCTTGGGGGCGTGTGGCCAGGCCAGCTATGCTGCAGCCAATGCTTTCCTGGATGGCTTTGCTGAAGCGTCCCGCCAGGAGCGTATACGGGTAGTGAGCATGGATTGGGATGCTTGGAATGAGACAGGGATGGCTGTAGATGCATTAAGCCGTTACAAAGGGATAGACCAGTCTGAGAAATCCTTGGTAATGAAGCCGTTATCCCTGTCTCATCCATGGCTTTCCGGATGCAGCACTACCCGGTGGGGTGGCGATTTGCCGGAGGCTGGTTCGTGGAGAGACGCACAGGACATGACAACTTATATTGCAAAACTGTCCGCCGACCAGCACTGGGTTTTGGATGAGCATCGTTTGCTGGGCACATCCGTCCTGCCCGGCACGGCAGTTCTCGAACTGGTTCGGGCATCATTCGCAGATTTGACGGGCCTGACACCTATGGAGATTCAGGAGCTCATCTTTGTCAAGCCGATCATTGTGGAGCAGCAAGCGGAGATTAGAATCGTATGGTTCTCCTCAGAAAATGAAACATGGCTGTTCTCCGTGCTGTTGAGAGGGGAAGCGGGCACCTGGAATGAGTACGCGAAAGGGGCTGCTTCACTTCTGCTGATAGCTGGCAGCATGCCTCTGGAAGCGGACAGCTTTAGACAGCTCCTTGGAAGTCTGCAGACTATACAGGATGTTTCCGGGCAAAGCGAGGAGAGTGTATCCTTTGGCCTTCAATATGGCCGGCACTGGAACGCAGTCCGCCGGGTTTACTTGGAAGACGCAGAGGGGATAGCCGAGCTTTACATGGATGAGGAATGCTGCTCAGATGCCGAGGATTTCTATATTCATCCTGCATTAATGGATCGGGCCACCAGCTTTATGGATACGGCAAGCACAAGAGGGGAGTCCTATCTGCCCTTTGCTTATAAAAATGTACGGATTTACAGCTCCCTGCCCCCGCTAACCTATAGCTGCGGCCGGATCAGCAGGAGCAATGAGGATATGCAGTCGTTCTGTTTGCAGTTATACAGCGGGCAGGGACAGTTACTGCTCGATGTTGGCGAGTTCATGATGAGCAGGGTGCATAACCCTGCTACAGACGCCATGCTGCCTCTGACTTCAGACTTCACCCTAACGCAGATCGGAAATAGCCGTCTTACGCTGTCAGAGCCGGGGCGCCTAGAGGAATTATGTTTTAGAACAGAGTTCAGGCGTAAGCCGGAGTATGGAGAAGTGGAGATCAAAGTGGCCGCTAACGGGCTGAATTTTAAAGAAGTCTTGTACGCGCTGGGAATGCTCTCACTCCCATCGTCCCATTCTTTCGGATTCGGACTAGAGTGTGCCGGTACGGTTACGCGTGTTGGGGATGGGGTGACAGGGCTCAAACCTGGGGACCGGGTCATGGCTATTGCCGGTGAGAGCTTGGGCCGATATGTATGTGCTCCTGCATCCTCGGCAGTTCCAATTCCGTCTGCACTTTCGTTTGCAGAAGCAGCGACCATTCCGATTTCGTTCATGACCGCCTACTATTCGCTTGTGGTTCGCGGACAGCTGTACGCCGGAGAGAAGGTTCTGATCCATGCAGCAACTGGGGGCGTTGGATTAGCCGCCGTTCAACTTGCAAAATGGGTCGGGGCCGAAATTCATGCCACAGCAGGAACAGAAGAGAAGAGGGATTATCTTCGTTCCCTTGGCATTCGTCATGTTTATTCTTCTCGCGATGTGACGTTCGCTGAGGAAATTCAATCCACTGTGGGGGCTGTCGATGTAGTCTTGAATTCCCTCACCGGAGAGGCGGCCGAGAAGAGCTTGTCGCTTCTGGGCCCGCACGGAAGATTTCTGGAGCTGGGCATCCGGGATATCACAGAGAATAAGGCTCTTGGCATGCAGGCATTCGCGAATGGGATATCGTTCTCGGCCATCAGTATTGATACCCAGCTGCCTAACTTCCGCAACATGTTCTGCAAGATCGCTAGTCTTGTAGAGGAGAGGGCGATTACTCCGCTGCCCATGACTCCGTACAGTTTTAAGGAGACGGCAGAGGCCTTCCGGTTTATGGCATCGGCCCGGCATATTGGAAAGATCGTAATCTGTCACGGCGAGTTGGATGGTAGTCCCGGCTTGCCGGAAGCTGAGCTATCGGGGGGGATTCGAAATGCCGAGGGCATGGCGGCTCTTGAACATATTTTGCGGGCTGCCCTATCTGAAGCTTCAGATGTTCCACTTCAATATCTTATATCTGTGTCTGATTTGTCCAAACGGCAAAGCCAGCTTCAGCCCGGAATGATCGAGGGTGTAGCCGTAAAGGAGAAGCCTTTGGGCACAAGACGGACGAAGAAAAGGCCGGTAATGAGTACGGAATTTACGGCTCCGGTCACGGAGATGGAGAAGCAGCTGGCCGAAATCTTCATGGATTTCCTAGGACTGGAGCAGTTGGGACTTCACGATAATTTCTTTGAAGCCGGGGCGACATCGCTTGATCTCATCCAGATTAACACTAGAATTAATCAGCTAACGGTCAAGGATCATTCTGTGGTCAAGCTGTACTCTTATCCGACGATTGATGAGCTGAACCAATATTTATTTGCTGAGAGAAGCGGCGACTCGAAAGGCAGCGTGGCATCCAGATCGGAAACAGAGAGCAAGGAAGATTTGAAGAGAAAGGCAGGCAGGCTAAAGACGCTGGAATCCATCAAAGGATTGAGGTGATACGGTGAACAACGAGGTAGGAAGTAATCACGAAACCGGGCTGGAGATAGCAGTGATCGGCATGAGCGGGAGATTCCCCGGGGCCGACAACCTTGAGCAATATTGGGAGCTCCTGATGAATGGAGCAAGCGCAGTTTCTTATTTTAGGGAAGAGGAATTGATATCCGAGGGGTTATCCGAGCATATAGTTCGGCATCCGAATTATGTAAGGGCCAAGCCCTACATTAAAAATGTGTATGATTTCGATGCTTCCCTATTTGGTTATGCGCCTTGGGAAGCGCAAAGTATGGATCCTCAGACCCGAATATTTCACGAATGTGTCTATCATGCCTTAGAGAACTCAGGTTACCACCCGGAGCATTATGACGGAAAAATCGGCTTGTACGCTGGCGCCCCGCTTGATATTGAATGGACGGGCAAGCATCTGTCCAGGGGAGGCATCGACCAGGAGATTCTTGAAACGGGGATTGTGTCGTCCAAGGACTTTCTTAGCCAGCTGATATCCTACAAGTTGAACCTGTCGGGTCCTAGCTATACGCTGTATACCGCTTGCTCGACCTCTCTAGCGGCGATTCATCTTGCTTGCCAGGGATTGCTGCTGGGGGACTGCAATCTGGCTATAGCCGGGGGCGTTACCTTAGAACAGCCCAGCGTAACGGGCTATCTCTATGAAGAGGGTAAGATCCACTCTCAAAGCGGAGTTTGCCGTCCCTTTGACAGCCGTGCAGACGGCACAATTTTCGGAGAGGGTGCCGGTGCGGTTGTCTTGAAGCGGCTCTCGGACGCCGTTCAGGATGGTGACTATATCTATGCGATGATCAAGGGCTCATCCACCAATAATGATGGACGGCGAAAGGTGGGGTTTGCCGCACCCAGTCTGGAAGGGCAGAAAGAGGTTATTCGGTCCGCATGGGAATTTGCAGATATTGATCCTTCCACCATCGGCTACATTGAAGCCCATGGAACAGGAACCCGAGTAGGCGATCCGATTGAGTTCGAGGCCTTAAGACAGGTAATGGATCAGCGGGAAGACCGCCTACCCATCGGATCGGTTAAAGGGAACATTGGGCATTTGCACGCGGCAGCCGGCATTGCCGGATTCATCAAAGCCGTTCTCGCTCTAGACCGCGAGGTGATTCCGCCAACTGCAGGATTTGAGGAACCCAATCCTCTGCTGGAGATGGAGGAATCTCCATTCTATGTGAACAAGGAGCCTATGTTATGGAAGCGAAACGCCGGTCCGCGTCGGGCAGCGATCAGTTCGTTTGGGGTTGGCGGCACCAATGTGCATCTGATTCTTGAAGAAGCACCGCTGCGCGGCGCTTCCTCCCCTGAGGATGCTTTGGTAATCATGCCCTTCTCAGCCAAAAGTCCGACTTCGCTGCAGAACGCTTTGCATGAAATGGCGGTCTATCTGGAGCAGCAGGACAAGGTGAATTTAGCAGATGCGGCTTACACGCTTCAGGTGGGAAGGGGGCAGTTCAACTTCCGTGCCGTGTGTATAGCTGAACGCAAGGAAGAAGCAGCTCAATCCTTAAAGCGTTTAGCCAAAGCAGCGGCCCATGCCAAGTCTAGGGAGTCGCTGGGCGCCAGCCAGGTGGTATTCATGTTTACAGGGCAAGGCTCGCAGTATCCGGGAATGGGGGCTGAACTGTACCGAAACAATGCTGTATTCCGCCGTGAGCTGGATCATCTGGCAGAGAAGCTTGCTCCGATGCTTAGGTCTGACATCAGGATATATCTCTGTCACTCGGACGAAGGAGCCGGTCAAGCAGGCGTAGATCTATCCGAGCTGAATCAGACCTGGCTTGCCCAGCCAGCGCTGTTCGCACTTGAGTATGCTCTCGCCCAAGTCTGGATCAGTTTGGGGATTAAGCCTGTTCTTATGGCAGGACATAGCATTGGAGAATATGTGGCTGCAGCTCTTGCCGATGTGTTCTCTCTGGATGATGCCTTGGAGATTGTGGTAGCTCGGGGACGATTGATGCAGTCCACTTCCGGAGGAAGTATGGTCGCTGCCGCGGTGCCTGCCTCAGATGCTGCCCTCTACACTAGCGAAGCCGTATCACTTGCGGCAGTGAACAGCCCTGAACTTTGTGTGTTTTCAGGAGAAGAGGCTGAACTTTCCGTCAGGATGGCGGAATGGAGCCGGCAAGGAGTTTTTCATCGTCGCTTGAACACTTCACATGCCTTTCACTCCTCCAAGATGGATGACATTCTGAAGCCGTTCACCGAAGTGCTGCGCAAGAAGAAGCTGTCTCCACCACGGATCTCATTCTATTCCTGCCTGACCGGGGAATTGATTCGTGAAGACATGGCTGTAAATCCGGAGTACTGGGCGGATCAGCTGCGGGGCACTGTTCATTTCAGCACGATTGCAGCGAATTGTCTGGCAGATGAGCACAACATGCTGCTTGAAGTAGGTCCTGGCAAGACGCTCTGCGGCTTGGTCGAAGCTCAAGCCTCAGCCAGCCGGACCGTCCTGTCTTCGTTCGGTTCCCGTTCGGAGAGAGAGCTGCAATCTTTCTTGGAGAGCCTTGCCTGCTTATGGAGCCAAGGGATACCTGTGACTTGGGAGGCGCTGAGTTCAGGAGGCCGGCGCCAGCGGATTCCGCTGCCCCTGTACGTTTTTGACCGACAGACTTATATACTGCCTTCCCGACCGAAGGAGCTCCAAATGCTGCAGAAGAGGGAAACCGTCAGGCCATTGCTGTACCAGCCTGTGTGGAAACCGCAGCCGCTGCCTCTTGTCAAGCCGCGTGAGCAAGGTACCTGGCTCATTCTGCAAGACAAAGGTAATCTGCAGCCTCTGACCAATTACCTGCTTAGTATCGGGCATCGGTGCATTACCGTCCAGCCCGGTAAAGAGTACGCCCGCGACGAGGAAATGACTTATACGGTAAATCCATGTGCTCCAAAGCCATTTCATATGCTGCTCGAAGACCTGGGACTTGCCGGAGTTCGTATTGATCACATCCTTCATGGCTGGTGTCTGGAGGCAGCAACTCATGAAAACGCGACCCTAGATCCACCTTATTCTGTGCTGGAGCGCGGCTATAAGACTTTGATTCATCTCTTAGCTGCTCTGTCTGATCAGGTTCTTGGGGAAGAGCCTCAGCTTATCGTAGCTGCAACCGGCATTGTGGACATTTATGGCTCGGCAGCGGCTGAACCTGTCCGACGAGCCTTGATGGGTCCACTGCTTACAGTCCCGCATGAGTATGCTCAGCTCCAGATCAAGCTCGTGGATTGTCAAGGTGACTCAGGAAATCGGCTGAAGGATATTTTAGTGCAAGAAACCGCGTCACCTGGCGAACAAGCTGTCGTTGCCTACCGGGGGATGAACCGGCTGGTTCAGTACTTCGAGCCAATTCCTCATGAGGAAGTGCCGAAGGAAGAATGGGAAGCGCAGGCCCAGGTCAAACAGGTCATCCTATATCTTTCTGCATCAGGGGATTTCAGCATAGAGTTGTTCCTCGAAACAAGAACGGATACCGTCATTCTTCGTTCCAGAGGGGACAGCCTGCAGGAGATCGAACAAGTTGTTGCGGAAGCGGCGCGAATTACAGGCCGTATTGACGGAATTATTTATGAACCGATCTCAAGCTCTATGGAAATCAGAACCTTGGAAGAATTATCGAGGATAGAGGAGCCCGTCAATTGGAACATGACAGCCTTTAAACATTTAAATACGGCTCTCTCCGCATCCGGGGCTACACTTGGCTTTGGTTGGATTCTATCTTCACTTGCCTCAGTTACGGGAGGACATGGATTATGCGAACTGGCTGCATGTGCCAGCATGTATGATGCCGCCGCCGACAGCCAATTAAATTTGCCAGTATGCTGGACATCGGTTAGTCGGGATTTTATCCGCACAGGAGCTTATCCGGTTACAGGGGTTACTCAGGAAGAAGCGCTATCTGTGTACAAGCAGCTGTGGAGACTGCGCGGCAGTCTAAGCCGTGCCGTGATCTCTGCCATACCCATTCAGGACAGGATGAAAGAGGCTAAGCCAAGTGCCACCCGAGAAGATATGAATCAACCCAATTCTTCAACAATTCCTGCTGGACTGCGAGAGCGGCCTTATCAGCTCGGAGCGTACGCAGAGCCAGGAACAGAAGCTGAGAAGGTACTGTGTGAGCTGGCCTCAGAGCAGCTCGGCGTTCATCCGGTTGGAGTTGAAGACCATTTTTATGATCTGGGAGCCCATTCGCTATTACTGACACGGCTTCTGTCCCGGATCAAAGATGTATTTCGTATAGATTTGCCTCTCCGTACATTGCTGGAAACACCGACAGTCCGAGGAGTAATTCACGGTCTTGAGAAAGAATGGGGAAGCAGGGGAGTGCTTGAAGAGATTGCAGCCTCTTATAGAGAGTATCAGAAGCTGGTTTGTGAAGAGATGACATCCCAATATAGTGGAGGATGATAGGATGGTTCACATTGCTGGAGTAGTAGGATCGGGAGTGATGGGCAGCGGCGTGGCCCAGGTATTTGCCCAAGCAGGATACAAGACGATAGTGGTTGACCGTTCTGAAGAACAGATGGAACGAACGCGTGAGAAGATCCGCAGAGACTTGCGTTTTCAGAAGATGATGACAGGATCAGCCCCTAAGGAAGGCGCAGAGGCTGTGCTGGACCGTATCCAGTTTACAACGGATTTAAATGCCTTACAGCCATGTTCGTTCATTGTAGAGAATATCACCGAGAATTGGGACATGAAGCGGGGGGTCTATGAGAAGCTCAACTTGATCTGTGAGCCGGATTGCATTCTCGGTGTAAATACGTCAGCCATCTCCATTACCAGGGTGGGCTCCCTAGTACAGCGGCCCGATAGGGTGGTGGGCATTCATTTCATGAATCCTGTACCGCTTAAATCCATGGTTGAAGTCATCCGCAGTCACCACACAAGTGAAGACACACTGTCTTCTACTAAGGAAGTGCTTCACAGTCTTGGCAAGGAATGCGTCGTTGTTAACGACTCCGTTGGTTTTGTGACGAACCGGGCGATGATGATTTTTGTGAACGAAGCGGTATTCATGCTGCAGGAGCAAGTAGCCACTGCAGAAGAGATTGACGTTCTGTTTAAGCAGTGCTTCGGGCATAAGATGGGTCCGCTGCAAACCGCTGATCTCATCGGCTTGGATACGATTCTTAAATCCCTTGAAGTCTTATACGACGGGTTTAACGATAGCAAGTACCGTCCTTGTCCGCTGCTCAAAAAAATGGTGGATGCCGGGCTGCATGGCATGAAATCAGGGCAAGGTTTCTATTCTTATATCTAAAAAGAGGAGGCTGATGGTTATGACACGCGATGAAATCAAAGACAAGGTGACCGAATTTTTGACACGTTCCATGCGCAGCAAGGAGCTGGGGGAGAATGAGAACATTATGGAACTGGGCTTAGTTCACTCCTTATTCATGATCCAGCTTATCATGTTCATCGAGAAAAATTTTCATATCGAAATTGATGATGAGGATCTGGACTTGGAGCAAATCGGAACCGTTAGGGATATCGTATCCCTCATTGAGCGCAACCAACAGTCCGGGGTGTCCCTCTGATGAATAAGACAGCTCTTGCCCCCGAATCTACTGCCATCGGACAGGTCCGTCAATTTGTTGCAGAGAAGGTCGTTCCTCGAGCTTCCGCAATGGATCTTGAACAGCGCATCTTCCCGGAGGTATTCCGTGAGATGGCTGAAGCGGGGCTCTTCGGGCTTTCGATTCCCCGCAGGTACGGCGGGACGGAAGCGGATTACCCCTTGCTTGGCGCCCTGCATGAAGAGCTCAGCCGCGGCTTTGCATCGGTTCAGAATGCTTGTACCGTGTTTGCCATGGTCTGCAAACCGCTGACTCGCTTCGGAAGTGAAGAGCTGAAGGAAAGATGGCTCCCCCGAATCGCAGCCGGGGATGTCATTCCAGCCATCGCCATCACCGAGCCGCAGGTGGGGAGTGATATCGCCAAGCTAGAAACTACGGCAACTATAGAGAACGATCAGATCACTTTAAATGGTACCAAAAAATACATCACGCTTGGCCAGGTGGCTGATCTGTTTCTCGTATTCGCCCGCCTTGGTGGCCGAGGAATTGCGGTGCTGGTTGAGAGAGAGTCCCCAGGCCTTCAAATCACTCCCTTGCCTGGATTGATGGGGCTGCGGGGCAATATGCTCGCCGAGCTGAATTTTGAGAATTGCAAGGTACCGGCAAGTCATCTGGTAGGCAAGATCGGTTATGGATTTACGCATTTAGCCAACTATGCCCTGGATGAAGGCCGCTATACTACCGCATCCGGCAGTGTTGGATTAGCTCAAGCCTGCCTGGAGCACAGCCTGATGTATGCGAATGAACGGACGCAATTTGGAGAGCCGCTGCGTAAGCATCAGCTGGTGCAGAAAATGCTGTCCGAGATGATCACCGAGATCAAAGCTGCCCGCGAGCTTTGTGCAGCTGCTGGCCGACTGCGGGAGCAGGGTGACCCTGCTGCCATAAACGACACGCTGGTTGCTAAATACCATGCGTCTAAGACTGCTGTCCACTCGGCGGATCATGCGCTGCAAATTCACGGTGCATCCGGCTGTATCCATGGCAACCCTGTAGAACGCTTCTATCGGGACGCCAAGATTATGGAGATTATTGAAGGGACCTCGCAAATGCATGAGCTGCAGATTGCAAGGACGTTTTCCTTGTAGTCATTTCGCCGAGCGAACAAATGGAGGGATCTCTATGACGATGAATCTGGCGCTGTTGTTTCCCGGTTCCGGTTCCCAGTATAAGGGCATGATGCGCAGCCTATATGAATCCACACCTATTGTAAAGCGGACGCTGGACGAAGCGGATCAGGTGCTGGGAATGGAGCTTTCCCAAGTTATGATGCATGGAAGTACGGTGAAATTAAACCGGATTCGGTACATGCTCCCGGCGATTTGCACCGCCAGCGTAGCTCATTATCGCTTCTATATGGAGAAGACAGGGATAGAGCCGGCGTATATGGCCGGACACAGTCTTGGAGAGTACACCGCACTGATCTGTGCGGGCGCCATATCCTTTGAAGACGGATTGAAGCTAGTTCAGTTTAGAGCCCAGCTGGCTGAAGAGATTATGAAGTGCACCGGCGGCGGCATGAGCATTATGAATCAGGTAGATCCGATAAGAGTTGAAGCGTTATGCCGGAAGCTTAGTGGTCCCGGTCGGGAGATTGGGGTTGCGTGTCTGAATTCATCCCGCCAGGCCGCTGTATCGGGTATGGATGAGGTTCTGAAAGAGCTGGAACAGCTTATCACGGATGAAGGCGGGAAGGTGACTTATTTGATAGGCAGCGCACCATATCACTGTGTATTGATGAAGCCGCAGGCAGAGAAAATGGCCCAGGAATTGCAGAAATATCACTGGAGCATGCCGGCCAGCCCAATTCTCTCTAACGTGACGGGTCGGCCCTATCAATCCATGAAAGAGATTCTGGAATATCTGCCGCAGCAGCTGTTCCGCCCCGTCCTATGGCATAAGTCCATTAGCTATCTCATAGAGCAGGGAACAAATGTATTCCTGGAGATGGGCCCGCAAAATGTCTTAAAAACATTGCTGACCGAAGAATCCTCCGGCTCATTCCAGGTCTATGCTCATGATGAGAAGGCCGACCGGTTGAAAATCACCGGCTGGAGAAGTATCGAGACCACGCCGGTTAAGAAGGAAGAAGATCTGCGGCTAAAGGCTCTAGCCATGTGCCTTACTCATGCTGTTACGACCCGGAATCATGACCCTCTGCCTGGATCCGCTTTGCCCTCCCTGAAAAGGTACGAGCAGGTGAAACAGGTCAAACAGGAGGTAGATGCCCATCGCCTGGTGCTTACTGATCGGCATCTTCATGAAGCTTTTGCCATGCTGCAAGCTGTATTCGAGGACAAACGGACACCTATGGAAGAAAGGGAGATGCGTCTGCAGCAAATTCGCAGCAAGACTGGAATCGCTCCATCTCTTGAGAGAATGCCTGACGATGAGGGGGATGCCTATGAATCCTTGGGAGGATGAAAGATCTCTGCTACTAAGGCTTCAGGAGTTCAATCAGACAGCCTGCGATTACTCTACGGATCTAACGGTGGTCAAGTGGCTGGAAAATACCGCCGAGACTTCGGGAACTCAGCCAGCCGTTTATGAAGGAAATGAGATGTACACCTACAGCAGCCTGAACTGCGATGCCAATAAGTTAGCTTACACGCTGCTGGAACGTGGTATCGGGGCAGGCAGCATTGTGGCGGTCATGATGAATCGTTCGTATACCATGCTGGTATGCATTTATGGAATCTTAAAAGCTGGGGCCGCCTACCTGCCGCTTGATCCGAATTGTCCTCCAAGCCGGCTTATGAAAATACTGGCCGATAGTTCGGCAGCCTTGGTACTCCTGAAAGACGAAGCCAGTACGCCTGCTCCTGGGCTGCCGGGAGTAGATACGATCACGGTGGAATCGCTCGGGTTAGATCTCTATCCAGACACCAATCCGGATACAAGAGCACAGCAGAGTGATCTTGCTTACCTGATTTATACTTCCGGCTCGACAGGCGATCCCAAGGGTGTACTGGTGGAACACGGCAGCTTAGTGAATCGGATTGAGTGGATGCAGAGGGCTTTTCCGATTAGCAGCAATGATGTCTTGTTCCAGAAGACCGTTTATACCTTTGATGTCTCGGTTTGGGAACTGGTATGGTGGACTCTCACTGGCGCATCCGTCGTTTTACTCCCTTCCGGGAGAGAGAACGATCCCCGTCGGTTCGTCAAGCTGATTGAGCAGCATGGGATCAGTGTGATTCATTTCGTTCCTTCCGTGCTGCGCCTGTTCCTGGAATATATCGAAGGCGATTTTGATCTTGAACGTCTGAGCAGCCTTCGTTATGTCTTCTGCAGCGGTGAGGCGCTATCTGCTGAGCTGGTATCACGCTTTTATTCCATCTTTCCGCCTGGGCACGAGGTCAAGCTGATTAATCTATATGGCCCTACAGAAGCCACAATTGATGTCTCGTATTACTTGTGCAAGCGGGATCAAGGAGTTCAGCCCGTACCTATTGGCAAGCCAATCGATAATACCCGGTTCTATATCTTAGGGGAGGATCTTTCGCTTACTCCCATAGGGGAAACCGGTCAGCTATATGTTAGCGGTATTGGACTCGCGCGGGGCTATTTGAACAGCCCCTTGTTAACCCACTCCCGGTTTGTTTTGAATCCGTATGAGCCAGGCGAACGCATGTATCGAACAGGAGATCTGGCTTACTGGAATGAATGCGGGGAAGTGGTGTATATCGGCAGGGAGGACGATCAAGTTAAGCTGCGCGGCTTAAGGATCGAGCTAGGAGAGATTGAGAACTGTCTAATGAGCTGTGATCAGGTTCGGAATGCTGTAGTCGGGGTTCATGTAACGGGTTCTGGTGACCAAATTCTAACGGCTTACATTGTAGGCGGGAGCGGCTCAGAACCGGAGCTTCAAAAGTCACTGCAGAGCGAGCTAGCTCGCGAGCTGCCCGAATATGCCATTCCGACACGTATAATCCGAGTGGACGAAATTCCGCTGAAGCCGAACGGGAAGGCGGACCGGAGTTTGCTCTTCTCTAATCAGAAGGTGACAACCGTACAGCGCTAAGGGGGCGGAGCTAGGATGAATGATGAGCTTTATCTGAAGCTGCTTAAGGACAAGGGAATTCAAGTTCCGGGCAGTCAGCGCATTTCGGGTTCTGGACGGAAGGGACCGTTCGACTTGTCGGATGCCCAGCGAGGAATCTGGTTTCTACAGCAACTTAATCCGAGCAGCACGGCCTTTAACAATGGAACGGCTGTAAAAATCTCCGGCAAGCTGGATGTAGAAAGCGTGCGCATAGCGCTCGGGGCTATCGTGGACAGACATGAAATCCTGAGCGTAAATATAGTAGTGGAAGAGGGAGTGCCCCAGGCAATCCCGCGGCAGAGGCCGCTGAATTTTACATATCTCTCTCTAGATGAGGACATCCGAAGTGCAGAAGACCCGGCTGTAGTGTCCGCCATATCGCGGCTTGTATCCCGCAGCATGCGTCTCGATCAGGACCCCCTCATCACATTCACATTACTCCGCATAAGAGACGAGGAGCACGTCCTAGTCATTGCAATGCACCACATTATTTCAGACGGATGGTCCAAATCCGTGTTGTTGGAAGAGTTCGTCCAGCTCTACGAGGCGGCCGTTCTGAACCAACCGTCCAGGCTTAAGCCCCTTTCGCTTCAATATAGGGATTATGTGGACTGGCTTCAGCAGGAGTCCAGCACATCTAAATTCAAGAACAATTTGCAGTTCTGGCTGGATAAGTTAAGGGGAGCCCCACCACTCCTTAACCTGCCAACAGATTATAGCAGGGGGACTGAAATGAGTGGACGCGGCGGGCTCGACGCCTTTCATCTGGATGAAGAGCTTTACGGGCAGGTGCAGGCTTTTTGCAGACAAGAGCAGGTCACTATATTTACCTTTCTGTTCACCGTATATAAAACGCTCCTGTTTAGATACAGTGCTGCGGAAGACCTGCTTGTGGGTACACCTGTCGCAGGACGATCTCGAACCGAGCTTGAAGGCTTAATTGGCATGTTTGTCAATTCGGTTGTAATTCGCAGCCGGCCCCGTGGCGACCTTTCTTTTAAGGAATACCTTAGACAAGTCCATCAAGAAGTTATGCAGGCTTTTAATGATCAGCAGGTACCTTTTGACCGTATTGTTGAGGGGCTGAACCCCTCCAGAGAGCAGAGCTATCACCCTATATTCCAAACGATGTTCCAGATGGATAACATTCCGGTGCCTCAGATGAAGGTACAGGATATCCGGCTTTCGGTCATCCCCCTGGATACAGGATTTGCCCAGAACGACCTGACCGTATCCTGTTGGGAAGAGGGGCAGCAGCTAAAGGGGACTTTTGAGTTCAGTACAGACCTGTTCTCACGACAAACCATTCGTTGGTGGATTTCCAGCTACATTCAGCTCGTACGATCCGTTCTTACCGATCCAGAAGATACTCTCGAGCGGCATGACCTTTTGGATCAGCAGCACTATCACCTGCTTGTTGAAGAATGGAATGCGACCGAATCACCGGAGCTGCCGCTCGGCTACATCGATCGGATTGAACAGGTTGTACTGAATAATCCAGAACACGTCGCCATCCTTGAGGGAGAAACACCTATAAGTTATGAGAGACTTGATCGGATGCTCCGCATGATTGCTCAAGAGCTCTTAAGCCGAGGCAATATGTCCGAGACACCTGTTGTGATATGCCTTCCCTCTTCCGCCCAATATGTAGCGGCATGTCTTGGGATTTCTTATGCTGGCGGGATAGTGGTTCCAGTGGATCCAACTCAGCCGAAGGAGCGAATTCATTCCATGTTGAGAGAATTGGGCAGCTATTATATCGTTAGCGATCGCATACATGTTCATCAAGTGTCTCTTCCTGAAGACATGTGCATCATGGTTGATCTTCTCGGAGAAGAGTTCCTTCCGGCTGCGGTAGAATTTAGAAAACAGCTTAAGGATGACAGCCTGGCTTATATTGTCTTCACTTCCGGCACAACTGGAGCACCTAAAGGAGTCATGCTGGAGAAGCGAAGCATCGATAATTTAGTCCAATCATTTGTTACCTCTTATAGGGTATACAATGCCGACCGAGTGCTCCCCGTGACATCAGTAGCTTCATCCAGCTTTATTGGTGAATCTCTCCCCATTCTGGCGGCGGGCGGGACGCTCGCTCTGCCAGATCGGGAGACATTGCTGCAGCCCGCTCTGCTAAACAAATATATGGACAAGCATCGGATTACGATCCTTAGCACGGTCCCTTCGATGTTAAGACGCTTGAATGATGAAGCGAATCCTCCTTCCAGCTTGAGACTGATCTTGAGCGGAGGAGAGCATCTGCTTCCCACTCATGTTAATCAGTTGAAGGGGATTACACTTGTTAACGGATACGGGCTATCCGAATCGGGAGTTTGCAGCACTTACTCATTCTTCAGGCCTGAAGAAGAGTTCGATGCAGCATCTTCTCTAGGGCGTCCGGTAGCCAATCAGCAGGTTTATGTGTTGGATTCTCTGCTTCGTCCCGTACCGGTTGGCGTTCGTGGACAAATTTGTATTTCCGGACGAGGGCTGGCCAGGGGGTATTTGAATCGGCCAGAGCTTACGCAGCAAAAGTTTACAGACCATCCTTTTATACCAGGGGAGAAGCTGTTATTAACCGGAGATTATGGCAGCTGGACTTCCGGCGGAGAGCTGGCGTTCGCAGGAAGGGAAGACCGCCAGGTCCAGATCCGTGGATATCGGATTGAGCTTGACGAGGTGGAGAAACATCTTAACGCTAGCCCGGACATTGCAGAGGCGGTTGTTCATCCCAGGGCTGATCATGAAGGGAGTCTCCAGCTAGTGGCTTATTATACCCTGCGGACCCCACATGCCTTAATGGCTGAACAGCTGTCAGCCTGGTTGGATACTCGCATCCCGTCTTATATGAAGCCTTCAGCATATCTTGAGCTGGAGAGCATTCCCTGGAATCTGAACGGCAAGCTGAATACGACAGCACTGCCAGATCCGGCTAAGGCTGTCTCTAGTCAGCCAAGTATCTACGACAAGCCTGTTACCGAAACCGAAAAATGGATTGCGCGCGTCTGGGGAGAGGTACTCCATCTGAATCACATTGGGGTAAACGATAATTTCTTTGACTTAGGCGGGCATTCCCTCCTGCTTGCCAAAGTGCTGGATCGATTGAGCCAGCAGCTTGACAATCATCTGACTTTAATCAGTTTGTTTAAGTATCCCACTGTCCGTTCATTGGCTGCATTTTTGAATGAGGAAACCGAAGACCCGTCGGCCGCGATCATTCAAGAAAAGGCAGAGAAGCAAAAAAGTGCGTTCCGCCGTTACCGGAGAGCTTCTTCTGCAGAAGCGGCTGTCAGTACTGAAATCGAGGGAGGAAGATGATATGAGTTATGCAGAGCATCCCTATACCGGAAATGAGATCGCTGTTATCGGACTAGCGGGAAGATTCCCGAAGTCAGACAGCATTGACGAGTTTTGGGACAACTTAGTGCAGGGCAAGGAATGCATTACCTTCTACTCCGACGAGGAGCTGGAGGAAGCAGGGATCCCTGCGGAAGTTCTCAATCATCCCAATTATGTGAAAGCCAAGGGCGAAATTCGCGGATTGGATGCATTCGATGCCTCTTTCTTTGGGATTAATCCCAGGGACGCCGAACTGATGGACCCTCAGCACCGGATGATGCTGGAATGCGCCTGGGCTGCTCTGGAACATGCCGGCTATCATCCCGGAAAGGTCCCTGGATCTGTAGGCGTATATGTCGGCAAAAGCATGAGCTCTTATCTGTTTCTTAACTTATATCCGCATATTCAGAAGATGCTGGCAACCGGTAACCTTCAGGCCGCAATCGGCAATGACAAAGATAGCATGGCCACGACGATCTCCTATCGTTTGAATTTGAAGGGGCCGTCTATGGCCATCCAATCCTCTTCTTCTACCTCTTTAGTATCTGTCTGTATGGCCGCTCAGAGTCTGCTGACTTATCAGTGCGATATGGCGCTTGCAGGAGGGATCACCGTGGGGCCGCCGGAGCGTTCAGGCTATATGTATGAACCAGGTGGAATCATGTCCACGGATGGCCACTGCCGTGCTTTTGATGAGGGGAGCAGCGGTTTTGTTCCCGGGAATGGTTATGGACTGGTTGTGCTGAAAAGACTTGAAGAGGCCTTAAGAGATGGTGACCATATCTGGTCTATCATCAAAGGGTTTGCTGTCAATAATGACGGATCGGAAAAAGTAAGCTACACAGCACCTAGCGTCAATGCGCAGTCGGAAGTCATCGCTCAGGCTCAGGCTCTCGCCGAAGTAGATGCCTCTACAATCGGCTATGTTGAAACTCATGGTACGGGGACTCGAATGGGAGATCCTATTGAGATTCAAGCCTTGTCGCAGGCTTTCCGCCACTCTACGGACCAAAGCGGATATTGTCTCATTGGATCGGTAAAGACCAACATTGGTCACTTGGACTCTGCAGCGGGGATCGCTGGATTCATGAAGGCTACACTAATGCTTCATTATAAGCAGATCCCGCCATCCCTTAACTTCAGCAGACCTAATTCTGCTATAGATTTTGAGAACAGTCCCTTTTATGTGAATACAAGTCTCCAAGATTGGGAGAAGGGATCTTACCCCAGACGTGCTGCTGTGAATTCACTTGGGATGGGGGGGACGAATGCACATGTTATTTTGGAAGAAGCCCCTGAACGAAATAAAGGCACGCTTAAAGCGAGCTGGAGCACTCTCCCTGTATCCGCCAAAAATAAGGAATCCCTGGAAGGAAATTTAAGAAATATGAAGAAATACATGCACAGAGATCCTGCCGTTTCAATTGAAGATACTGCATATACTCTTGCAACGGGTCGTCAGGCCTTCTCTCATCGGACCGCTGTGATCTGTACAACTCCCCATGAAGCGGAAGAGATGCTGGAGAACGGACGGGGATCGGCCGACATTTATTACGCAGAAGAGGTGTCAGCGGATCGTCCGCTAGTGTTCATGTTTACAGGACAGGGCGCTCAATATGCTGGAATGGGGCAAGGCTTATACCGAGATGAAAAAGTATTCCGGCAGCAGTTTGACCAGTGTGCGGATTGGATTCGGCGTTACACGGGGACGGACATTCTTCCACTGATGTGCTCGGAAGAGAGCACTCAGGAAAGACAGGGGACAAGCCTTGATATTCACCAAACTTCACTGACCCAGCCTCTGCTGTTCGCAGTCGAATATGCCCTGGCCCAGCTTTTGATCAGCAGAGGACTGAAGCCGGAAGCCATGATCGGTCACAGTCTGGGAGAATATGTCGCAGCTGCCGTTGCAGGTGTGTTCAGCCTCGAAGATGCCCTGCTTCTTGTGTGCCGGAGGGCAGAATGGATGATGCGCATGGAACGGGGAGCTATGCTAGCTGTCGGCGTAAACAAGAATCAGATTCATAGATATGTAGGAGAAGCAATAGCCTTAGCGGCTATAAATAGCCCCGGAATATGCGTTATGTCCGGGTCAATGAGCGCTATTGAAGCTCTGGAGAATCAGCTGACGCAAGATGGGGTTTTTCATAAACGGCTGACAACCTCTCATGCGTTCCATTCACCGCTCATGAATCCGGTGCTTGAGCCATATCGCGAATTGCTCTCGCAAATTAAGCTCAAAGCACCTTCAACGCCGATCATGTCCTGCTTGAGCGGTTCATGGCTGAAGCCCGAGCAGGCTGTCGATATCGAGTATTGGGCCCGTCATATTACAGAGCCGGTTTTATTCATGACAGGGATGGAGGAGCTGCTTGCCGACCCGCAGCGGCTGTTCTTGGAGGTTGGACCGGGAGTGACTTTGTGCGGCTTAGCGCGTCAGAACAAGTTGGCACAAGAGGAGAGTCTATTTGTATCGGCGCTAAAGCCGAGCCATCTCCTGGAGGAGGACAGCAAATACCTCATGCGAGCGATCGCACAGCTGTGGGTCAGAGGCGGAAGTGTGGATTGGAGCAAATTCTTCTCAGGCCAGAAGCGAAATCGGGTCCCGCTGCCAACCTATTCCTTCTCCCATGAAAGCTACTGGGTGCATGCGGATGCACCCAGTAGCGCGGTACATGCGGAAGTCTCTAGTGTGGCCCCCGCTGCAGAGTCACGCCCAGCTGCTTTTGGAGCAGAACATGTAGCTGCGGCAGCACCAGTCAAACATGCTCGTCCAAAGCTCTCGACTGCTTACCATTCTCCTTCTACGGAGACAGAACAGATCCTGGTCAGCATTCTTGAGGATCAGCTTCACCTAAGTCCCATTGGAGTCAACGATAACTTTTTCGAGCTCGGAGGACATTCATTGCTAGCTACACAAGTATTGGATAAGATCTACCGCACTCTGAACGTGAGGCTTCCAATCGAGACGATCTTTATTCAGCCGACCGTCCGGGAGATCGCTGCCGCAATAGAGCCGGAACGGAGCGCTTCTGCTAAGCAGCCTAGTATAGAAGATCTGTTTCAAGAGTTGGCTGTTATGAGCAGAACAGAGCCTGCAAGCGCCCTTGCTGAGGATGATCCCAAAAAGCGTGGAGGGGACGGTTTATGGGACAACAAGTAACCTTATCCGCATTATCACCGGACAAAAAGCAATGGTTAAGGCAGCAGATGCAAGAACGCGGCATTCCTATATCGCAGATTCCACTGGAAAGGCAGCCCAGGAAGGGCAATAGCTTTCCTTTGTCTTACAGCCAAGAACGACTGTGGCTTATGGAACAGATGAGTGAGGCCGGCTCCAGCTATCATCTGCATCAGGTGATTCGTATTACCGGTCATTTGGAGCCAGAGCTTCTGGAACAGAGCTTGCAGCTGCTGGCCCATCGTCATGACAGCTTCCGTACCTGTTTTGTCGAAGAGCAGGGAACTCCGGTTCAGTACATTGCGGCTGACACGCCCGTAGCCATTCGGCAATTGAAGGTCAAGGGTGAGGATAAGGAAGAGCGACTGCGGAATCTCGAAGAAGAGGCACTTAAGCTGGTAAACGAACCCTTTCTCTTGAACCGTCCTCCTTTGCTTCGGGCAGGTTTGTACCCGTTATCTGCGAATGAGCATGTGCTGGTCTTTGTAATGCATCATATTATTTCAGATGGCTGGTCTCTGAAACTACTGACCGAGGAATGGATTCATCTCTATAACGAACTTCTTCTAGGAAGGGCTCCTGCTGAAGCTTCTGTTAAGTATGACTATCCGGATTATTCAGTCTGGCAGCGTGAATGGATGGATCTGGAGATGCTGCGGGAGGAGGCTTTGTACTGGGAGAAGCAGCTTGAAGGAATGGATCCCTTCTTCACGGTTCCGCCGGATCGCTCTCGTCCCAGACATATCACTTTCAAAGGGAAAACGATCCACGCCCGCGTCGGACAGGAGCAGCTTGATGGATTAAGAATAGTCAGCCAGAGTGCTGGAGCAACGCTGTACATGACGATGCTTGCCGCCTTTAAGCTGATGCTGTCACGCTATACCGGCAGGAGGGACATCATTGTAGGCACACCAACGGCAGGGCGGTCCCGGGAAGAGACGGAATCCATGATCGGCTGCTTTGTCAATAATCTGGTCCTCCGGACGGATATAGAGCAAGCAAGCAATTTCGCCGAGGTCTTAAGCTGTACGGCTCGGACGGTGCTTGGAGCCCTCAAGCATCAGAACGTTCCCTTCGAGATGGTGCTGGATATGATTCACCCGGAACGCGATCCGGCTTATGCTCCACTGTTCCAGATCTTTTTTATCTTTCAGAAAGGCGGAGAAGCGCTTGGTCAGATGCAGGGAGCGATCTGTGAACCCCAAGTCATCCCGCAGTCAACCACTAAATTCGATATGACCTTAGAGGTCATTGAGCAAAGAGATTCACTAGATATCTCCCTTGAGTTCAATTCAGCGCTGTATTCCGAAGAGATGGCGGCTAATTTGCTGGAGAATTATCTATGGCTGCTTGGCCAGCTGCCTGTGGAGCTGCGCACACCGCTAACCAGCCTGAATATGCTATCTCCTCAAGAGACCTCCCGGCTGCTCGCTTCCGGAACAGGTCCAGGAGTAGAGTATCCGGAGGAAGCGCTCCTGTATACCATGGCCGATGAATACGCGAGGCTTACTCCGACAGCTCCGGCCATAATTAGTTCAGGAGCAGCCTATACCTATGCGGAGCTTATGGAGCAAGCTCACCAGCTAGCGGCGTATTTGCAGCATGCGAACTTGATTGGCCCTGCACGACGGACCGGTATTTGTGCGTCTCCATCTGTAGAGCTCGCCGCGGGCATTTTAGGCATTTTGAAGACCGGCTCTGCCTACGTTCCGCTGGACCCAGCCTTTCCTAAGCAGCGTCTGCAATACATCGCCCGGCATGCAGAACTGGACTGTATTCTCATGCAGGACAGTTCCTTGGCTTCGATGTTTGCCGGCATCCCTTGTGTGGATATAGCCAAGAACAGTGAATGCTGGCAGAACACTGACCGCTGCTATCGTGAATCCGGCGAAGGGCAATCCAAGCTGGCTTATATGATCTATACCTCCGGAAGCACCGGTGAGCCCAAAGGAGTCCCGGTCACTCACCGGAATGCGGTACATTTTCTGAATGCGATGCAGGAGCTGCTTCAGGTTCAACCTGAAGATTCCTTATTATCTGTAACTACTTGCTCTTTTGATATTTTTGTCCTCGAGCTGTTTTTGCCTCTGTCACAAGGGGCAACCGTGATATTCCCAAGCGTCGATAGCCGTGGTGATGCGCAGCTTCTCATTCGGGAGATTCATCAATATGCGCCAACCCTCATGCAGGCTACGCCGGTACTGTGGAACATGCTGATCCTGGAAGGATGGCAGGGAGCGAAGCAGATGACGCTTCTCTGCGGGGGAGAAGAGCTGCAATCCGAGCTGGCTTCGCAGCTGATGAAGCGGGGGAAGAGTGTCTGGAATCTCTACGGTCCTACAGAGACGACCATATGGTCATTGGCCTACCGACTTGAGGACAAGGGTCTGCAGCCTGTCCCCGTAGGCAGACCGATTGGACGAACGACTTGCTATATTCTGGATGAGGAGCACAGGCTGCTGCCAATGGGGGCAATCGGCAAGCTATATATTGGTGGAGACGGTGTTACGCCAGGTTATTATGGTCAAGAGGAGCTAACCCACCGCAAATTTGTGAAGCTTGGAAAGCCGCCTTTTGGTGAAAAGCAGCTGTATGACACTGGTGACTTGATGAGGTGGCTGCCGGACGGAACGATGGTCTACGTCGGAAGGGCAGACCAGCAAATCAAGATTCGCGGTTTCCGTATTGAACCGGCAGAAATAGAACAGCTTCTATGGAACGAGCCTGAGGTGGCTGCCGCGGTGGTTGTCGTATCAGAGGATGATGGAGGAAGCCATACACTTACAGCATACTGGGTGGCTGCAGTCAGCGGACCGTCGGAAGAAGAACTGACCAGAAAGTGGAGAAGCAAGCTTCGGGAAGCCCTTCCGGCTTATATGGTACCGGACCGGTTCATCCGGTTAGAGGAGCTGCCGCTCACGCCCAATAAAAAAGTAGACCGCCGCACCCTGGTTAGGCGTCCGCTACCCCGCTTGACCGATTCGGGAAAATACCGGCCGCCGGCGGACCAAGCAGAACGCCAGCTTATGGAATTATGGGAGCAGGTTCTGGGCCGTTCTCCCATCGGGGCGGATGATCACTTCTTCGATTTAGGAGGAAATTCGCTAACCGCGGTGAAGCTGCTTCACGAGATGAACAGGCAAATGAACAGCAGACTTACCTTACGTGAACTGCTGGAGCATTCCACCATTTCCAGGCTCGCTGCCCGGCTACGCAAGCAAAATACAGTAGAAGTAACCGGAAGGGAGGTCATGCTTCCTCCCTATATAGCTTCACCTGCTGAAGCCTTTGACACATTCCCGCTAACCGAAGTGCAGATGGCCTATTGGACAGGTCGGCAGGCGCTGGAAACGTCTAGACAGGTGGCTACACATGTATATCAAGAAATGGATTTCGAAGATTTGGACCTGGAACGACTGCATCATTGTTTTCAGCAATTGATTTCGAGGCATCCTATGCTTCGCGCAGTTATCAGACCCGATGGCGTTCAGCAGGTACTGAGAGAGGTCCCTGATTACCCGATCGAGACCGTGAATGCCTCCGGCTTTTCAGAAGAGGCATGCAATCAGGTTCTGGATGAGATCAGACAGGAGCTGTCTCACCATATACATCCTGGATCCTGGCCCATGTTTGCGCTTAAAGCTGTGGTAATGCCGGGGAACATTACCCGGCTGCACATCAGCATGGATCTAATGATCGCAGATGCCCGCAGCTTCCAAATTATTCTGAACGATCTGGCCAGGCTCTACGCAGGTAAGGAAGCAGTTCTGCCAGAGCTTC
>NZ_ASSD01000006.1 GCF_000520715.1 Paenibacillus zanthoxyli JH29 | reverse complement strand
CCCACTTCATGCGTAAGCTAAGTGGGGGAGAGTTCAAGAGTTTCATTAGATGCCGAATGAAGGCTGTCCGCTTGCGGATGGCCTTTTTCATGTGATAATCGATATGAACCCCGTATCCTTCCCTGAATGGATTGATGCTGAAGCGTCCCCGTAATATTTTCTCACCCAGCCGCCGTATCACATGGTATAATCGCCATTAGAATATCTTACTAATTTCAATGGCGGTGACATGTTTGTATCCCAAAATTAACGACCAACTGTTCATCCAGGTAGCATCCAGCGACGCCTCCGAACTGGAAATCGAATACCGCTCCAGAATAGCTGAACTGGAAGATGAAGCATTTCTAATAGAAATTCCGATGCAGGAAAGCAGCGGGCGGCTTAAGAAACTGCATATCGGGGATGAGCTGTCGGTTTATTTTATGAGCGAGGGCGGAATCAAAAATTATTTCTATACGTATGTGCTCGGTTTCAAGGAAGACGTCATCCGAATGGTGCGTGTGCACAAGCCGGCGAAGGATGAGATTATGAAAATACAAAGACGAAGCTTCCTGCGTGTCAACGCAGAGCTGGAGCTGGCTGTCAGAACAGCAGCGGGCATTCGCTTTCTGGTTCGGACTGAAGATATCGGCGGCGGCGGAACTTCATTCTGGACGGATGTAAGCGTTCCGCTTGAAGTGGGTGATCAGCTGGAGTGCTGGCTTCTTATCCCTTACCGTAACGGATCGAACGAACATGCTTACTTTGAAGCCGAGGTAGTGCGGATGAAGGAGCTCGATAACGGGCGGAGTGTGGCCATGCTTAAGTTCGTAAACATCTTGGACGGCGAACGTCAGAAAATCATCCGCTTCTGCTTCGAGCGGCAGTTTGATTTCCGCAACCGGTAAAGCGAGTCTGGCAATTGTTTCACGCGGGATTCGTGCAAAGAGTTCTAAAATACACTGAATTTTGCTTACATTTCCCGATTTGTTCGCTGTATTTTGAGTCTATGCGATTTTGCACTGCTGTACAAACTGTGGTATAATTTTATAAGTCGCAGGCAATGCCTGCTTTTTTCTTGAAGATATCAGAAAGTATGAATTTTTGTTCGTGCTTTCCGGTATGTCAAGTGGATCAACCGCCAAGCGCGGTCTTGGCATTATGCCTGAGGAGGAATGCCCCTTTGGTTAGGCAGGGGACACATATCGTTGACAAAATTAACGTCGCTATCGACGGACCTGCCGGGGCAGGCAAGAGTACAGTAGCCCGAATGGTAGCACAAAAGCTTTCTTACATTTATGTCGATACGGGAGCCATGTACCGGGCGGTGACCTGGTATATGATCCGCAAAGACATTATGCCGGAAGATCATGATAACGTGCTTCAAACAGTACGAAATATGGTGATTGAATTAATACCCGGGGAAGATGTGCAGAAAGTGATAATCAACGGGGAAGACGCGACTCCCCATATCCGCAGTCTGCAGGTCAGCGGCATGGTATCGCAGTATGCCAAGATTGAGTCCATCCGAACAAGGCTGAGTCAGCTGCAGCGCGAGATGGCGATTGGCAAAGGGGTCGTAATGGACGGCCGCGATATCGGCACAACCGTACTGCCGGACGCCGAAGTGAAAATTTTCATGACGGCAAGCGTGGAGGAGCGGGCGCTCCGCCGCTACAAGGAGCTGAAAGATGCGGAACAGGTGACTCTGGAGCAGCTTGAGAACGATATTGCACAGCGCGACCTTCTTGATCAGAGTCGGGAAATTTCGCCGCTGCGGCGCGCGGATGACAGCATTCTGCTCGATACGACGTCGATGGATATCGCACAGGTTGTGGAGACCATCGTGTCCCACTGCAGATCTTATGCCCGCGGGGAGAGAAATCATTAATGATTTATGTCATTTGCCGAGGATTGCTTCGCTTGATTTATTCCGTTCTGTTTCCGCTAAAGACGGTGGGAATGGAAAATATCCCGAAAGAGGGCGGAGTGCTGCTATGCGGCAACCACATCAGCAACCTTGATCCCATGACAATGGGCATCAAGCTGGAGCGCAAAGTGAACTATATGGCCAAGGCGGAGCTGTTCAATGTTCCGGTTCTCGGTCCGCTGGTTAGACAGCTTGGCGCTTTTCCGGTTAAACGCGGCGGTGTAAGCAAAGAATCCATTAAAACGGCACTTAATTTGCTCCGGAGCGGGCAGGTAATGGGCATTTTCCCGGAAGGGACGCGGAACAGCGATGCTGGAATTGCCAAAAAGGGAGCGGCAACCTTTGCTCTCCGCAGCGGCGCGGCAGTAGTTCCAGCGGCGATAATCGGCCACTACAAGCCTTTTCGCCGGATGGTCGTCGTTTACGGCGCTCCGATTGATCTGAGCGAATATGCCGCAGGCGGCAGCGATTCGGCTGAAGCGGTTACCGATCTTATCATGGCCCGGATTCGCGAGATGCTGGAAACCGGCAAGCCAAGCGGGAAATAAAACGGCATAGCCGTTATTATTTGGAACATAATAGGATAAGTAACATCTATAGCGGGGCATTTGTTAAAGATGTATGTTTTGAACTCTGCTCTAGTGCGGGTTTAAATAAATGGGGTTTTGAATCGAGGAGGGTAATCACATGTCTGAAGAAATAAGAAATCAGGAAGCTGCGGAGAACAACGAATCCGTAGAGGCGGTAGATTCCGCTGCTAGCAATCAAGAGGAAATCGCAAGCCAGGATGCGCTGGAGCAAATCATTTCCTTGAAAAAAGGCGACACCGTGAAAGGAACGATCGTCAAAATCGAAGATAACCAAGCTTATGTGAGCATTGGATATAAATATGACGGCGTCATTCCGATTCGCGAATTGTCTTCCGTTCAACTCGACAATGCCGCTTCGGCTGTTGAAGTCGGACAAGAAGTGGAGTGCAAGGTTGTCAGCATCAACGACAACAAGGAAAGCCTTGTTCTTTCCAAACGCGCAGTGGACAGTGAGAAATCTTGGGACGACCTGGAGAAGTACTACAATTCTCAAGAGTCTTTCGAAGTCACCGTAGCCGACGTTGTCAAAGGCGGCTTGGTTGCCGACGTGGGTGCGCGCGGATTTATCCCTGCTTCCATGGTTGAGCGTCATTTCGTTGAAGATTTCAGCGATTACAAAGGACGTACGCTTCGCGTAAAAGTGAAAGAGCTTGACCGTGAGAACGGAAAGGTTATTCTCTCCGCGAAGGAAGTGCTCGAAGAGGAGTTCGAAGCTAACAAGCAAAGAATTATGGCTGAGCTTACCGAAGGCGAAATCATCGAAGGTACGGTACAGCGTCTGACCCAATTCGGCGCGTTTGTCGATGTGGGCGGCGTTGATGGACTCGTTCACGTCTCCGAAATTGCTTGGAGTCATGTCGACAAGCCTTCCGATGTCATTTCCGAAGGCGACAAGGTACGCGTGAAAGTACTGAAAGTCGATCCGGAAAAAGGTAAAATCAGCTTAAGCATCAAAGCGGCAACGCCTGGTCCTTGGGATACGGCTTCCGATAAAATCCATATCGGCGATGTGGTAACAGGCGAAGTAAAACGTCTTGTCAACTTCGGCGCGTTCGTTGAGCTTTTCCCTGGCGTAGAGGGTCTTGTGCATATCTCGCAAATTTCCCATAAGCATATCGGCACACCGCATGAAGTGCTTAAAGAAGGACAGGAAGTTCAAGTGAAGGTACTGGATTTCAACCCATCCGAGAAACGCGTCTCCTTAAGCATTAAGGAAACGGAAGAAGCTCCGGCGCCTGCTGCCAAGCCGGAAAGAAGCAGAGACCGTGCTCCTAAAGAAGTGCTCGACAACCCCAATGTTTCGCTTAGCAACCAAGGACTCAGCTTTACGCTGGCCGAACGTTTCGGCGACAAGCTGGACAAATTCAAGGGGAAATAATTCCTTATTTTGTCTAACATAATGGGTATACTTATCGGCGAACCCTTTTATATGAGGGTTCGCCGATTGTGTTTTTAGGCGTTAGCCAAGAGAAGGCTTTTTTGCTATGATGGGAAACGTAAGGCAGACAGGAGGAATGAACCATGGCAAGACCCGTTGTGGCCATCGTAGGAAGGCCCAATGTAGGGAAATCAACGATTTTTAACCGGTTGATCGGTGACCGGCTGGCTATTGTAGAGGATAAACCCGGAATCACCCGCGACCGGATATATGGGGTATCGGAATGGAACGGCAAGGCGTTCAGCGTAATTGATACGGGCGGTATCGAGATCGATGGTGAGGATATGATTCTGAAATCCATCCGTATTCAG
Organism: Paenibacillus zanthoxyli JH29; assembly: GCF_000520715.1. GTDB lineage: Bacteria > Bacillota > Bacilli > Paenibacillales > Paenibacillaceae > Paenibacillus_AQ > Paenibacillus_AQ zanthoxyli. The sequence goes on along the minus strand of NZ_ASSD01000006.1, from coordinate 2,464 downwards.
GCAGAGCTGGCGATCGAGGAAGCGGATTTAATCGTATTTATGTGTGAAGCGAAGAGCGGACTGACCAATGCGGATGAAGAAGTGGCTCAGCTGCTGTTCCGGTCAGGCAAGCCGGTCGTACTCGCAATCAACAAAGTGGACAATATGAAGCGGGCTGAGGATATCTATGAGTTCTACAGCCTGGGTTTCGGAGATCCGATCGGTATCTCCGGCAGCCACGGCACGGGAATCGGTGACCTGCTGGATGAGGTTACAGAGCGGCTTCCGGAGCCGCAGGACGAGGAATATGACGAGGATGTGATCCGCGTTGCGTTGATCGGCCGTCCAAATGTGGGCAAATCGTCTTTGGTCAATGCGATTCTCGGGGAGGAACGCGTTATTGTCAGCGATGTTGCGGGAACGACCCGCGATGCAATCGATACGCCGTTTGAACGTGACGGACAGCGCTATGTGCTGATCGATACCGCCGGTATGCGCAAGCGCGGCAAAGTGTATGAAACGACGGAGAAATACAGCGTCATGCGCGCCATGCGAGCCATTGAACGAGCGGATGTCGTGCTCGTCGTTATTAACGGCGAAGAGGGCATCATTGACCAGGATAAGCATATCGCCGGTTATGCGCATGATGCCGGCAAGGCATCGATGTTCGTGGTCAATAAGTGGGATGTTGTCGAGAAGGACGATAAGACGATGCAGCACTTCGAGAACAAGATCCGCGACCATTTCTTGTTCATGACTTATGCGCCCATTGTCTTTCTGTCCGCGCTGACGAAACAGCGCCTGCATAAGCTGCTGCCTATTGTGCAGCATGTCGCACAGCAGCATTCTCTGCGCATCGCTACACATCTTCTCAACGATGTTGTCTCGGATGCCGTCGCGATCAATCCGCCGCCGACCGATAAGGGACGCCGTCTGCGTATCAATTATGTGACTCAGGTGGCCGTGAAGCCGCCGACGATTGTGGTGTTCGTCAACGATCCTTCGCTGATGCACTTCTCCTATGAACGTTACCTGGAGAATAAAATCCGCGGTGCGTTTGATTTTGAGGGGACGCCAATCCGAATCTTTACACGGCGCAAATCCGACGATGAATAGGGGAGAAGAAGCGTGGCGTTTGAAATCGTAGTAATTGTTATTAGTTACTTGCTTGGCTCCATCAGCTTTAGCGTGCTGCTGGCAAGGCTGATTAAGGGCATTGATATCCGCCATTACGGCAGCGGCAACGCGGGAGCTACAAATACGCTGCGGGTTCTTGGAACAGGACCCGCCATACTGGTGCTTGCTCTGGACGTGCTTAAAGGCATTGCCGCCGTTTGGCTCGGGGTATGGGCGGGCGGATGGGGAGGCTGGGTCTCCGCCGCCTGCGGTATCGCGGCGATTATCGGGCACAACTGGCCGCTTTACTTTCATTTCAAAGGCGGGAAAGGCATCGCGACGACGATTGGCGTCATGGCGACACTAGCCTTTTTCCCCGCGCTTTATGCCGGAATAATCGCCATTCTGTCCATCGTTGTCACCCGTTACGTCTCGCTCGGGTCCCTTTTGTACGTTGCATTGACGCCGGTGTTCCTGCTGTTCACCGGGTTTACATATCCGGTGCTGTGGACCAGCCTGATCATCGCTGTCTTTGCATTCTGGCGGCACCGGACGAATATAATTAAAATTGCGCAGCGGCGCGAGAACAAAATCGGCTCCAAATCCAAAGGAGGGAAGCGCGTTGTCTGACAAAGTCGCCGTACTCGTCGCGGGCAGTTGGGGAACAGCGCTGGCAAGCGTTCTGGCGGCGAACCATCCGGAGGTCTATCTATGGACGCGGAACGCATCCCAGTCGGAGGAGATCAACGCCAAGCATACGAACGAGCGTTATTTGCCGGGAGCAGTTCTTCCCGAGAACATTATCGCGACAACCGATATGGCAGAGGCTGTGACGGATGCCAAAGCGGTCGTCATCGTGGCTCCTTCATCGGGCATGCGTCAGGTCGCCCGCAGTTTGAAGACTCTCTGGAAGGAAGAGATGCTCTGCGTCCATGCGACCAAAGGCTTTGAGACAGAGAGCATGAAACGGATGTCCACGGTTATATCGGAGGAGCTTGGCTGTGATGAAGACCGTATCGTTGTCCTCTCCGGTCCGAGCCATGCGGAAGAAGTTGTCCGCCATTGTCCGACAACGGTCGTCGTCGCATCGCTGGATGAGAAAGCCGCGATACGGGCTCAGGATTTGTTCATGAACAATGACTTCCGTGTATACACAAATCGCGATATGCTTGGCGTGGAGTTGGCCGGAGCGCTCAAGAACATCATTGCGCTCGGCGCGGGAATGTCCGACGGCCTTGGATACGGCGATAACGCCAAGGCGGCGCTGATTACCCGGGGCATCGCGGAAATCTCCCGCGTAGGTGTAGAGCTTGGGGCGAACCCTCTGACATTCGCCGGTCTCGCCGGAATCGGCGACTTGGTCGTAACG
>NZ_ASSD01000005.1 GCF_000520715.1 Paenibacillus zanthoxyli JH29 | reverse complement strand
CGTCCGTCCTTCTCATACTGGCTGCCCGGAGCGATAATCAGCGGCGTTACATTGTGAAGCGTCGCGCCGAGCTCCTTGACTTTCTTTGATACTTCAACCAGATGCTTGTCGTTAATCCCCGGAATCATAATCGAGTTGACTTTGACGAGAATGCCTCGCTTCGCCAGTTCCTCCACGCCTTGAAGCTGACGGCTGATCAGCAGAGCGGCGGCTTCTCTTCCTTCGTAACGCACGCCTTCATCAAATACCCAAGGATAAATCTCTTTACCGACATCCGGGTCGATAGCGTTGATCGTAATCGTTACATGCCCGATTCCGAGTTCCACGATCCGGTCGATGTGCCGGTATAACGTAAGTCCGTTGGTGCTGAGACAGGTCATCACACCTTGGACATGCTTCTTGACTCTCGCAAAGGTATCGAAAGTCTTGTCCGCATTTGCAAGCGGATCGCCGGG
>NZ_ASSD01000004.1 GCF_000520715.1 Paenibacillus zanthoxyli JH29 | reverse complement strand
CTGGCGGCAGGAGCAGATTCTCGGCCTGCCGATGTTGCAGCCGCTCCACGGCGAACAGCCCGGAACCGTCTTTCGGACGCTGTTCCCGGGCGACGGGGGAGCCCGGGTGCAGACGGCCATCGGCCAGCGCGACGCCAGAGTGACGCCGCTGCAAGCCGCGAACCTGATCGTCACGCTGCTGCACGGCGGCGAGGTTCACGCGCCGCGCATTCTGCGCGAGATCGATTTCGCCAATGGGCAGAAGCTGATGGACCTGCCCCCGCATCTGGCGCCCGCCGCCGAGGGGCGCATCTCGGAGCGCACCGCGAAGCTGCTGCGGTCCTG
>NZ_ASSD01000003.1 GCF_000520715.1 Paenibacillus zanthoxyli JH29 | reverse complement strand
GTCGCCGCCGATCGTCTGCGGCTCGCATATCGATACGGTTCCGGGCGGCGGAAAGTATGACGGAGCGCTCGGGGTGTTAATGGCGCTTGAAGTATTAAGAACGTTGAATGATGCAGGGATAGCAACCCGTCACCCGTTCGAACTGGTGTCGTTCAGCGCAGAGGAACCGAATCCGTTCGGACTGTCCACCTTCGGCAGCCGGGCTGTTGCAGGCAAGCTCACACGGGAGCAGATCATCGGGGTGAGGAATCCCGAAGGCAAGCTGCTCACGGATGCTTTGACAGAGGCAGGAGGAAGCCCGGAATACTTTGAGCGGGCCGTGCTTTCGAAGAAATCCATAAGCGCCTTCGTCGAGGTGCATATTGAGCAGGGAAGGCGCCTGATTAGCCGGAACATTCCGATCGGCGTAGTTACGTCAATAACCGGCATCTACCGTGAAGAGGTTGCGGTGCGGGGAGAAGCCAATCACGCAGGAACCACGCTTATGGAAGACCGCAACGATGCTTTGACCGCAGCCGCCGAAATGATCCTCGCCGCCGAGAGCATCTGCCGGGCATTTCCTGCCTACGAGGTGGTCGGAACGGTCGGGCAGCTTCACCTCATGGCGAACGCCCCTAATATTATTCCGGAGGAAGCGGTATTTCTGGTCGAGTTTCGCGGGGAGTCCAAAGAGCAGATTAGGCAGGTCTTAACGGAATGGAATCTTCGGCTCGAATTATTGGCGAAACGGCGTCGGTCTGTTGTGACCCGAAAGGTTATCCTGGATCAGGCCCCCTCTCCCATGGACCGGTCAGTGATGGAAGCTATCGAAAGGCAGGCAGAGCTCCTGGGGATTCCATCACTGCGCCTTGGAAGTATGGCCGGTCATGACGCGGCCCATATGGCCTCTATCACCCGAAGCGGAATGATATTCGTCCCCAGCGTGGGCGGCAAAAGCCACTGCCCGGAAGAAGAAAGCCGCATCGCCGACATTGAGCAGGCGGCTAATGTTCTGCTGCACACGCTGCTGGATTTGGATTCCAGGCTGGATTCGGGAGGACGATGACTTTGAAGCAGCTGTTCAAAGCAGATCAAGTCTATGTAGACGGCCAGTTCCGGCAGAACTGGGCGATTTACACCGAGGGCGGCAGGATCATCGAGACAGGTGAACAATCGCTGTTGGAAAGGAAATACCATTCAGCGGTACAAATCGACTGGACAGGAAAGGCGATACTTCCGGGTACGGTTAATGCGCATAATCATTCCTTTCAGAGCCTGCTGCGGGGAATCGCGGCGGACCGGCCTTTTTTGGAGTGGAGAGATCAAGCGCTGTACAAATATACGCCGCTCTTGGATGAGGAAGCGATATATGCCGGCGCGCTATTAGCCTTTGGCGAAATGCTCAAGTACGGCGTGACGACGGTTAGCGATTTCTTTTATGTGCATGACGGGGGTAATGCCCTGGACGAAGCCGTAATCAAGGCGGCCAAGGACCTCGGGATTCGGCTTGTACTGGCGAGGACGATGTATGATTGGGACGGAGCTCCGGCAAGCTACCGGGAAACGGTGCCGGATGCGGTCAAGCGTACCCGTGAGTTAGCTGTAAAATATCAGGGAAATCCAATGGTGACCGTCCACCCTGCGCCGCATAGCCCTCACGCCGCTTCGCCGGAGATGATCCAGGCCGGTTACAAGCTCGCTGTGGAGCTGGATACGCCTTTTCATATTCATGTTGCGGAGGAGCCGTTTGAGGTAGAGGAGACGCTTGCCAAATACGGGCTGCGGACGGTTCATTATCTGAATAAGCTCGGCGTCCTGGATGAACGGATGATCGCTGTCCACCTGGTGTGGCTGGAGGAGCCCGAGATCCGCCTGCTGGGAGAGAAACGCGCGGGGCTGGCTTACTGTCCTTCCAGCAATATGTTCTTATCGGACGGCGTTACGAATATTCCCGGCCTGCTCGCGGCGGGTGTACGGGTATCGTTAGGTACGGACGGTGCTTGCAGCAACAACCGGATCAGCGTTTTTGAGGAGATCAGAATGTGCTCCTTGCTCCAGAAAGTATCCAGGCTGGACGGTACCTGCATTAACGCCGGGCAGGTCTTTCGTATGGGCACCCAAGCTGGCGGCGAGCTGCTGCGGCTTCCCACAGGGGACATCCGGCCGGGAAATTATGCGGATTTTGTCTCCGTGGACCTGAATGATCTATCACTGTCACCCGCCACCGAGCTGTTCGCCAATATCGTGTATTCCATGCAGCCGACCGCAATCAAGGATGTGGTGGTTGACGGCAAAATCGTAGTCGGCGGCGGCCGGCTTCTTGCGATATCGGAATCGGCAATCGTCCAGAAAATCAATGATCTTTTAAGCAAGTGGGTAAAAAAATTCGGCACATGATGGGGTTTGATGGATTATTTCATAGCCATATTCGGATGGTGTTATCCGAATGTGGTTTTTTTGTTAACTTTAAGCTTTTTTTAAGGAATCAGGCGTATAATGTTTGCCTATATAAACCGAGGAGAGGGTAAGGGTGCGTCATTATATGCCTGGCAAACGGTTGGGAATCATGCTGCTGTCTTTTTTGATCGGTGGATTTGTACTGAACTTCATCATGCAGGCCGCTACGTTTGGCATGGATATCGGAAGCGTTTTCGCATGGATATCGCGGTATTACTGGCTGTATGCGGCCGGCAGCCTGTTCTTTTTCTTCGTGCTGCTTGCTTTTGCTGCGGTTATTCCGAATTTGTATATAGGTCCCTTAATAGCCTTCGTCGCGTGTGTCATTCTGGGCATCGCTGATTATAAAAAGCTGGCAACGACGGGGGAACCGCTGTTTCCGTGGGACCTGATGCTGGTCAAAAATGCGGGGGAGATGAGCAAGATTACCAATGGCATGATTTCGCCGCTCGCGCTTGTGCTGGCTGTGGTGCTCATTGCCGGGCTGATCTATCTGCTGCGCAAGCTTCCTAAGATCAGAATCGGGCTGCCGCTGCGGGCGGGTTTTACGATGATTTCCGCAATCATGATTGCCGGGTTTATCCTGGTGGTCGGCGGCCAGTCGACGCTTGCAACCTCCATCCACTATCAGAATATTTACTGGAACCAGAAAGTGAATTATACACAGAATGGATTTTTATTCGCTTTTACAGGCAATCTGAAGCAGAATCTGATGGAGAAACCGGACAATTACAGCAAGGAAGCCATCACCAAGATCGCTGAAAAATACAGCGCACTTCCAGGCAATAGTACTGCGGCAGCGCCAGCCGAGTCACCAAATATCTTGTACATGATGGACGAAGCCTTTTTTGACCCGACACGTCTTCCTACATTTACTTTTAGTGAAGATCCTTTGAAATTCATCCATCAGGAGGAAAAAAATACGCCGTCCGGCTACATGTTGTCACCCGAATTTGGCGGCAATACGGCCAATATCGAATTTGAAGCGCTGACGGGCCTGTCAATGTATTTTCTCAAAGACGGCTCCATTCCTTACCAGCAGCGGATCGTGAAAATGTCCTCGCTGCCCTCGATCGTCAGCATCCTCAAAGACCGGGGATACCGGGCGCTGGCGCTTCATCCGTTCGATGAGACGTTCTACAACCGGAACAAAGTGTACCCTATTCTCGGGTTCGACCAGTTTACAGATCAGGATCAAATGACGAATGCTCAGCGCATCACGCCGGACGGATATATCTCCGATATGGCCGCCGTCAAAGAGGCGGTGCGTGAGCTGGACAGCTCCGATCAGCCGACGTTCCTGCATTTGGTTACGATGCAGAATCATTTTCCGTTCGTCAAAGGCCATAACGGGCCGAATACGGTAACGGTTAGCGGCGCTACGCCCGACCGGAAGGACGAGCTTGAGACGTATGTCCAGGATACGAAGCTGACCGATGAGGCGCTCGCCTATCTTGCCGAGGAGCTGAAGTCGTTGAAGCGGCCTACGATTGTCGTATTCTGGGGCGACCATCTTCCGGCGCTGTCAGGGGACATCTATAAGCAGGCGGGCTGGGATACGAATCCTAGGCTGAAGCATGAGACGAAGCTGCTTTATATGGCCAATTTCGATATCGGCAAGCAGCCGGTGGGTACTCTCAGCCCCGCTTTTATCGGGCCGACGGTCTTTGAGCTTTCGGGGCAGAAGCTGCCGGCCTATTACAAGCTGTTGGACAAGGTGAAATCGGAGCTTCCAGGCTTGAGCAAAAATGTGCTGATCGGGCCGTCCGGCGTTGTTCCCGGATTGAACGCGGAGCAGCAGGCGCTGTTGGACGATTACCATTTAGTGGAGTACGACATGCTGGAGGGAGAGAATTACTCGCAGGGTTTGTTATTTTAAATAAGGGGATTCTGCAAAAAAACTACGTAGCGGCAGCGCGGAAGAATTGAAGCGTCAACTCAAGCCGGTGAACAGTTGGGGTTCCCGTGATTGAACTCGTCAGCGATGGCCAACATTCCATCCGTCTGGCAATGTCCTGGAGTGTGGCCGGACATCCTATACCAGTACTGTCAGTACCACAACCTAAAGGATATTCCAGGCCTGTCATGGAGCTCGACCGAAGGCTGAAGACAGGCCTTAAGAAAAATTTGCGTGGTATCCGTGAATTGAAAAAACAAGTCCAGTACGAATTTTCCGACGAAGCCGAGATTACCATAGAATATCTGGCTGCCGTACGTTCCATTTTGCCTGACAATCGCTGAAACAATGTTCTAAAAAAGTGGGCTCCGATTCAGCGGGAAACTGTTAAAACTATTCGACAAACTCGACACCTTCCACCCTCAATATGAGTCGGTGAAGCGCTGGCTTCGTCCCCTTGAGGATGCCACCCGGATTCTAAGTCCCGGACGAGGACAGACTGCCGACTCCGTTCATCTGCAAATGCAATGGCCAGAGAAGAGCTAATTGATTCTGTTCTGCAATTCTGGAGTAGCGTTTGTTACGTTCACCAATCTGTTCCGAAGGAGATGAGGGATCAGTCGAGGTTGCTTGTATTGGATCGGCTAGAGCCGCTATCTCAATCCAAATTGTTCTTGTAAAGCTGTAATGCTTGCAAGCATCATGATAGTTGCATCAGTTTCTTCCCTTTCCTGCGATGGAACATCCTCAATAGTCGCAAGTAGTTCGGCAACCTTCTGCTTATCGAAAAACGGCAGCTCATGCAAATAATCACTAATATATTCACGAAAAAATATAAACAATGGTTCCTCTGTTTTTTTCGCAGAGGGCGCAACAAAAGGATGCTTTTGCCGTTCGTAAATGGTATTCGTTATTACAGGATGAGCCGCTTCACGCAAAATAAATTTTTCAGTCATATTCCGTATTTTAAGGGATATCGGAAGTGTTGTCGCAAATTGCACCAACTCGTGATCCAGGAACGGAACTCTTCCTTCAACGCTATGCGCCATTTCCATGCGATCACCAAGACTGCTTAATAGGTAGTTGGGCAACAACATCTTGGACCAAAGATACAAGGATTGATTTAATATATGCCGCCCGTGGAGTTGGTTTTTTACGTCCAGATCATCTAGGAATGTGCTATAGGCATCAAGTTCAGAGTATTTGGCCTTCATTTGATTTGAAAGTAAACTTTTAGGTTTATTAGAACTTGTAATTCTTAATTTAATCCAGGAAGGTACATAACCGAGGCGCCGATTTATGGCATTATCATCAATAACCTCATTTGAAGATAAGTCCAGCGAAAAGAAATTTTTTCTCTTTAATTCTTTAAGAGAATCTTGAATACTATTTTGACTTCCATGATCTTCTGTATAAAGCAGCAAATCTTGACGGAAATGAGAATATCCGGCCAATATTTCGTCAGACCCCTCACCGGTCAAAACGACCTTGTACCCGGAATCTCTAACTAACTTGCTAAGCATAAACTTGGCTACAGAATTCGGGTTTGGAATAACGTTTTCACAATGCCGTATCGATGCCACAAAATTATCCGCTAGAGATTGTTGCGTTACATAACATGGACTAAACTCTGCTCCGGTAAACTCCGCCATTTCTTTAGCGATTGCAGATTCGTCATAGAGTGCTTCTTCAAACCCTATAGTAAAAGCTTTTATGCCGCTTCCTCTGAATTTGGCAACCGTACCAAGGATCGAGCACGAATCCAGTCCGCCGCTGAGATATACCCCTACCGGAACGTCTGCGCGTAAGCGCAACTTCACGGCTTCTTCAAAATAATTTCTAAACATTTCAATAGCTTCTTCATCGCCCAAACGATTGTTATGCATTTCTTTTAGTGGGTAATTAAAGTCCCAGTAACGGTAAATGCGATGTTGATATTTTGTTGCTACCATAACATGTCCAGGCGGAATCTGAAAAACCCCTTTAATGAGCGAACGTTCTTGCATAGGCGTAAACCCAAAGTGACACGAAATATAAAAGCTCTCCTCATCCCATTGAGCGGGTACTCCTGCTGCTAAAAGTGCTTTTATTTCCGAAGCTAAAAATAATGCGCCCTGGTGAAATGAATAATATAGCGGTTTAACTCCAAAACGATCTCTCGCTGCAATCAATCTTTCATTTTTAGAATCCCATATGATAAAGGCATACTCCCCTCGTAACTCTTGTAAAGCATCCAGCCCTTTTTCTTCATAAAGGTGAATTAATATTTCACTGTCTGATGCTGTTTTAAAGCGATGTCCCTTTGCTTGAAGCTCGCCCCGTATTCTCTCGAAATCGTAAATCTCCCCATTCACAACAGCGTGAACTCTTCCGTCTTCATTTTCAAGCGGTTGATTTCCGCCTTCAAGATCTATAATACTAAGCCTTGTATGCCCCAGACCCACTTTTCTATCCTCAGATATCCAAATTCGTCTTCCATCCGGTCCACGATGAAATAAAGTTGCAGTGGCCTTTTCTAATGTTTCCATTTCTACATTTCCCACATCGCAATAATGCCCAAAAATACCGCACATAAAAATCCCTCCTTCATGATTTTTAATTTCTGGAACTATATATTATATTAGTATCATATATCCTGAATAACAAATATATAGTATTCATATATAGATAGCTTGATAACTATTAATGAAGGAGAATAACAATACATGGACCTGCTTCAATTGAAATATTTCCAAATGGTTGCCAAGCATGAACATATGACCCATGCGGCTGATGAGCTTCATATTGCACAACCGACTTTAAGCAAGGTTATTGCCCGTTTAGAAGCGGATTTGGGTGTTTGCTTGTTTGACCGTCAAGGCCGACAAATCAAGCTTAACAAGTTTGGCAGAGTATTTCTTCACAGAGTAGAAAAGATATTTCTTGAGATAGAGGATGGAAAACGAGAGTTATCCGATATGATTGGGCATGAAAATCTGGAGATTTCTATAGCTTCAAACTGCTTTTCTCTATTCCCGGCACTTCTTCAAGATTTTTTTAAACTATATCCTCATATAAGCTTTCGTCAAGCAACCGGTTCAACAATGGAGATGCAGCAACAGTTGCAAAACGGCGATGCTCATTTTTCTATTTCTTCACCTCCCATTGAAGGTGAGCACATAGAATGCATTCCGCTAGTGACGGAAGAAATATTTTTAATGGTTTCTCAAAGACACAAGTTTGCAAGCTTTAAAAGCATTAATCTTATTGAAGCAGCCAATGAACCATTTATCAGCTTGAAGGAGGGATTAGGCAAATGGAATTTAACAAAAAAGCTTTGCAATCAAGCTGGTTTTACTCCCAATATTATATTTGAGAGTTGTATGATAGCAGACTTGTTAGATATGGTAAACTACGACCTGGGAGTAACTTTACTTCCAATACCACAATGGAATCACTGGAGTCAACTGCTGATTACGAAACCCGTTCCTCTCCATATAAAGGAACCTGTTTGTAACCGAACAACAGCTCTATCCTTTGTCAAAGGTCGGTATTTACCCCAGGTTGTTAAACAATTCAAGAATTATATCATCAATTATTTCGGGGCATGACTATAAGAGCCTTTTCAAAAATATAACCTCCTACCGCCCGCGGGCCAGCGGACTCCACGTAATGACGCCGATGTTCACCTCCTCGCACAGCGGAAGCATTTCCCGCTCCTCTTCCCGGTACAGCAGATTCAGATAGTTCTGCATGCTGACGAATTTCGTCCAGCCGTGGCGCTCGGCGGTAAATAGGGCCTTCTGGAACTGCCGGGCATACATGGGTAAAGCTCCGATATAGCGAGCTTTACCCGCTTTGACGACATCGTGCAGGGCTTCCATCGTTTGAATTCCGTAGCTCATTCACCCCAAAGCCAACCTGGATACCTCCATCCCAGTCTTTCCGAGCTTTGCATATTGCATGCCAATCATCCATCCTCCATTTGTAGTCATTGGTTGTGATCGAAGCTTCTTCCGATAGCATGAATACGGCACAAGAGCAAGATAAAAACGCATATTCTTATTCCCCCAAGCTATAGTACGATAAAAAAGATTGTATCTAAATTTGGAAAAATGAGGGAGCGGAAATGATTAATGTAACGAAACTGCTTACCGGTATGAAGGGAGAAGGCGATGACCTTCGTTATACCATTAAGCCGGGACACAAACCGCATGGCGTTTCCGCGGGCAGAGGGCCAGTCGTCGTATGGAACTCAACACGGGCATGCAACTTAACCTGCAAGCATTGTTATGCAAATGCCGGTCCTGCTCATGATCCCGATGAAATGTCTACGGAGGAAGCGAAGGCGTTTATTGATGACCTGGCCGCATTCCAGGTGCCGGTCCTGCTTTTTTCCGGTGGAGAGCCTCTGATCCGCAAAGATATTTTTGAGCTGATTTCTTATGCGTCAAGCAAAGGGCTGCGTCCGGTAATTTCGACTAACGGAACGCTGATCACTACCGATAAGGCGAAAATGTTAAAAGAAGCAGGGATTAAATATGTCGGTGTAAGCCTGGATGGGCTGGAAGAGCGCCATGATGAGTTTCGCGGACGAAAAGGTTCTTTTGAGCAGGCGCTTCAAGGCATCCGCAACTGCTTGGCCATCGGCCAGAAGGTAGGAGTCCGGTTCACAATCAGCAGACATACATATGAAGACCTGGATGGAGTCCTTGATTTGATTGAGCGGGAAAATATTCCCCGGGCCTGCTTCTACCATCTCGTCTATTCCGGCCGAGGGAGCGCTCTGCAGCAGGAGGATGTTACCCATGAGCAGTCCCGGCATGCGCTGGACCGGATTATGGCGAAGACAATAGACCTGCATGGTAAAGGCAAACAGGTTGAGCTGCTTACCGTTGATAACCATGCGGATGGAGTTTATTTATATCAGTGGATGATGGAACACGACCCAGCGCATGCAGGTGAGCTGCTTGAACTGCTTCGGAGAAACGGCGGCAACCGTTCCGGTATCGCTATTGGCTGTGTGGATTGGCACGGCAACGTCTATCCCGATCAGTTTACCAGAGATATCGAAATCGGCAATATCCGCAAACAGAAATTCAGCGAAATCTGGCGCGATGCCGCTCATCCGCTAATGGCGGGCCTGCGCGATCGCAAACCGCTGCTGAAAGGACGCTGCAGTGAATGCAAATGGCTGGACGTCTGTAACGGAAATTTCCGGGCCCGGGCTTCGGTAAGCGGTGATTTCTGGGCGGAGGACCCATCCTGTTATTTAAGCGACCGCGAAATTGGAATCGTATAACACGGGAAAGGAAGGCTGAATACGCATGCTTGTTTCCTGGAATGTGACCAAGAAATGCAACTTATACTGTGAACACTGCTATCGCGACTCCGGACCGGCATCGCCGGTAGAAGACCAGCTAACCACGGAGGAAGGCACCCGGCTCATTGATCAGATCAAGCAGGCCGGATTCAGACTTCTCATCTTCAGCGGCGGCGAGCCCTTGATCCGCGAAGATCTTTGCGAATTGATCGCATATGCCTCATCCATCGGCCTTCGTCCCGCACTCGGCAGCAACGGTACGCTTCTGACTGCCGCCAAAGCAGCGGAGCTTAAGAAAGCGGGCCTGGGAGGCATCGCGATCAGCATAGACAGCGCTACGCCGGAGTATCATAACCGGTTCAGGAACGCGCCGGAAGGCTGGCAGCAGGCATTGGAGGGCATCCGTTATGCCCGTGAAGCCAGGCTGAGAGTCCAGATTAACATGACCCTGACCGAGGGCAATATGAATGATTTCGAGCAGGTGGCTCAGCTTGCAGAGGAGCTGAAGGTTTCCTCTCTGCACCCGTTCTTTCTCGTCCCAACCGGACGAGCCGTCAACATTGAAGAGGAGGGGCTTAAGCAGGAACGCTACTACTCGGTTCTGCGCAGCGTTCTGTCCAAACAGAAATCCACCTCCCTCGAAATCAAACCGACCTGCGCTCCCCAGTTTATGCCGCTTGCGAGGAGCATGGGGCTTGAAATGCGGTATACGCGGGGCTGTCTCGCCGGGGTCGCCTATTGTTCGGTGCTGCCGAATGGCGAGGTGCATATTTGCCCGTACCTGCCGGTTAAGGTGGGGAATGTTCGCGAGCAGCCTTTTGATGAAATCTGGAGGGACAATCCGGTGTTCCGGGATTTAAGGAACTTCGAGAAATATGAAGGCGAATGCGGCTCCTGTCCGGACGTCGGTATTTGCGGCGGCTGCCGGGCGAGATCGTACTATTACAGCGGCGGCAATTTCATGGCTGAAGAGCCGTGGTGTTACAAAAGATCTGTCGCGCTGTAGGCCGGGGAGGGGTAAACAGTGGAACTGGATGCGTTGGACCGGAAGCTGCTGAATCGGCTGCAGATCGAGCTTCCTCTGGTCAGACACCCTTGGAGCACCGTTGCGGAAGAACTGGGATTACACCAGGATGAAATGCTGCTTAGGCTGAAAAAGTTGAAGGAAGAGGGGTTCATCCGGCGGATCGGCGGGGTATTTAATCCGGCGGCGCTCGGATTCAGAGGCTGTCTGTATGCGATGACAGTAAGGGAAGAGCTTTTTTATCAGACGGCTGCCGTCGTTAACAGCTTCAGCGGCGTTACCCATAATTACCGCCGGCGCAGCCGGCTCAATATGTGGTTTACGCTGAGTTCCCGAACTGACGAAGAACGGGGAGCCATACTTGAAACAATCTGTGAGGCGGCTGGCAGGCCGAGGCTCTATTCGTTTCCCTCCGAGCAGATATTTAAGCTGAAGGTCTTTCTGAATATGGAAGAAAAGGCGGCTGCATCAGCTATTGGACCCAGTCTGAACCCGAATGGGGGCACAACCTGCAAACAGGAGCTTTGCAAAATAGAGAATACGGATTTGCTGCTGATCCGCGAACTGCAGGGAGATCTTCCGCTGTCACCCGAACCGTATACCGAGATTGCCTATAGGACAGGATGCAGCTTGGAAGAGGTGTTTCGCCGCTTGCAGACACTGCAGGCAGGAGGAGCGCTCAAACGAATCGGAGCCGTTCTGAAGCATAGGGAAGCGGGATTTTCAGCCAATGGTCTGTTCGTCAGCGTACTTCCTGAGGAGCATATACCCGAGGCTGGGAAAAGGCTGGCCGGGTATGCGGAAGTCAGCCACTGCTACAAACGCCGGGCTCATCCCGATTGGCCGTATAATTTGTACGCCATGATTCACGGACTCAGTGAGGCGTCTGTCCGGAAAGTTGCGGAGCATTTTGTTCAGCAGGAAGGCATCAAGGAATACGACATTCTGTTCAGTACGGAAGAACTGAAGAAAACGAGCTTTTCGATCTAAAGCGCTGCATTTTGAAAAGGGCGAGGGATATCCATTTTATGTAACGCGGAGATCTGTACATCATATTGCTGGGGCTGCTAATTGCCGGTTCCATTTACGGAATCAAATGGCTCCATACGGACCACAGGTATTTAACCCGAGCAAGCAGCCTTCAGGCGATGAACTCGACGCAGTGATATGACCGGATATCCGGTCTTTTTTTCTCTTCGAGAAACGGATGCTTTCCTCCCGTGAGGACAGCGGAGCCGTTTCTTTTTGCATTTAGGACATATGTCCTTCCCAAAAAATTGGAGATATCTTTTAATTAAGATCAGAGCTAACATCAGAGGAGAGGTTAAGAAATGAGAGGGCTGTTATTTGCGTTGTTGGGCGGGGCCTGTATTACGTTGCAAGGAGTGGCCAATTCCCGGATCAGTCAAGATATTGGAACTTGGCAAGCTGCCACAGTTACCCAGTTAACCGGATTTATTATGGCTCTGCTGATCTTGCTGTTCGTCCGGGACGGAAGACGGCGGGGGCTTAGCCAAATCAAACCGTTATATCTTATTGGCGGCGCGTTTGCGGCTGTCATTATTTTCAGCGAAGTGACGGCAATTCACCAAGTCGGGGTTACCTTTACGATATCCGCGCTGCTGATTGCCCAGTTGTGCCTGACCTTTTTAGTAGACTCGAAAGGTTGGTTCGGCGTGGTGAAGCAGAAGATGAAGCTGCCGCAATTCATCGGCCTTGGAATGATGATCGCCGGTGTAATCATACTTAAATTTTGATAATATGATTACGCCACAATTTGAGGAGGCTGGAGGTGAATGCGGATGATGAAAGAAATCCAGGATCATAAGCAGCTGGACTTTTTTTTACAGACTTATCAGTTGGAAACGATATTTAATGAAGCATTGCTGCCGCATTTGTCGCTGTTCCGCTTTGACCAGGGTGAACTGATCTGCTCCCAGGGGGAGCCTTCACAGGTCCTGTACGTGCTTGTAAAAGGCAAAATTAAAGTATATACCACCTCCGAGGAGGGCAAAACCCTGATTATTTCGTTCAAGAAGCCGATTGAGGTGATTGGGGAAATTGAGTATTTCCAGCACATCCCAATTATCCATACGGTGGAGGCGGTGTCGCCGGTCTATATGGTTGGCGTTCCTTATCGCATGCTTGAAAAATACGGCTCAGACTACCCCCCGCTGCTGAACTTTTTACTCGAAGTCATCACCCGGAAGTTTTATGTGAAGTCCAACTTTTTAAACTTTAATATGATGCATCCGGTGGAGGTGCGATTAGCCAGCTATCTGTTGTCGGTTTCCTATGACGATTCCGATTCCGAGATTCCGGGGCAGCTTAACAGCTTCCGCCTAATTGATGTAGCGAACTTTATTGGCACCAGCTACCGGCATCTGAACCGGATTATTCAAAAATTATGCACAGAAGGCCTGATTGAGCGCAGCAAAGGGTTCATTGTTATTAAAGACAAGGAAGGCCTAAGCGCGCTGGCTAATCAAAATATTTATGAATAGGAGGTATACGCCTTATGATCCAAGGGCTGTTACTCGCGCTCGTTGCGGGTTCGCTTGTAAGTATGCAAAATGTGTTTAACAGTAAAGTCAATGAACATACAGGGTCCTGGGCTACAACGGCTTTGGTGCTGGGAATGGGCTTTGCGGCTTCGCTGACTTTTGGCCTGATCTTTGAAGGGGGCCGGCTGTTCAGTCTGGAGAATATGAAGCCTTGGTACTGGATCAGCGGCGCAATCGGGGTGGGTGTCGTTATCTGTCTGACGCTGGGGATCAGGCTGCTTGGTCCTACGTATGCGATCTCCATCGTGCTGATCTCACAGCTCGGAAGCGCCCTATTGTGGGATTCGATGGGCTGGCTCGGCTTAAACAAAGTTCCTTTTACATCCCAGCAGCTGCTCGGGGTACTGGTCATTGTCGGCGGAATTCTGGTATTCAAATTAGGCGGCGGGCGTGTTCATCAGGCGGCATCGGAAGAAACAAACGAGACCTCGTCATGCAAAATAAAAAATGAAGCGAGAGGCGCTTAGGATGACAACCGCGATCGATAAAATAGCCTGGGTATCCATAACTCAAGGCCAACTGTTATGCGCCCGTTCCAAAGGTAAAGATATCTTCTACTTGCCTGGTGGAAAAAGAGAGCCCGGCGAGAGTGACGCAGATACGCTGCTGCGGGAAATAGACGAGGAGCTAGCGGAAGAACATACAAGAATGATTCAGAGCATCTGAAGACCGAAACCCATGGCAGGAAAATAGGAGCAGATGGAGAGACCAGAACTTCATTTTACGAAATACCGGGCATGGAAAGCGGCAAGTGGCTGGCGGTTCAAGACGATGAACTGGCTTTTGCTTTTATATATAAAGGGCTGAATGTTCCAGGGATTAGCTTGAAAGAGTTTAGTCCAACCGCCGTAGAGTTTAATGAAAACGGGAGGAAGATTAGAGATTCGGAAACAGTATCAAAAGTAATAACAATGATTGAGACAAACGCTGCTTTCAATACACTGGACGATTACCGGCTGATCGAATCCAATATTACTTCAATTGAGCTGTACTCCGATAAGTATCCAAGCTTAATATATTCTCCATAACATTTTGGCCCCTGAAAAAATCCTTGTCAGGCGGGGAGCCGAGGCAAATCACCCCTAGAATAAAGGCGACAGTAGCCGGGCGAAAATAATCTGCATTTTTTGCAATGTGCTGCGTTTTTCGAATTTCGACTGTAAAATCTCCTCGCTAACGCCAAGATCCCGGTAAAAATCTTGTACCAGGCGGTCAACGACCTTCCCGTCAAAAAAGACCGCATTGATTTCGAATTGGTTGCAAAAGCTGCGTATATCCATATTTGCGCTGCCGGAGAGCGCCAAATCATCGGAAATAATTAGTTTGGCATGGATGAACCCTTTCTGGTAGCCATAAAACCGCCCTCCCGCCTGCAGCAATTCCTGGACATAGGACAAAGTTGCGCAATAAACCAAATTTCTATCAGGAACAGCAGGTATAATGATACGAACGTCGACTCCTCTTGAGATGGCCGTTTTCAGAGCCAATAAGATGCCGGGATCGGGAATGAAATAGGGCGTCTCGATCCAAATCCGCCGCTTAGCCGAAACGATGAGGGAGAAAATAAGCTCCAGGATCGTCTCGTCAGGCCCGCTTTTTACGATTTGTACAAGCTCATTTCCGCCACTTTCCTGAATCGGATAATAGACGGGCTCGGTTATGATTTGTCCTGTAACCAAATGCCAATCGGTCAAAAAGGTATATTGTACCCACAGGACCGCATCGCCTTTAATGCTAAAGTGAGTATCCCGCCAGAAGCCGAATTTCGGATCTTCCCCCAAGTATTCATCTCCAATATTCAAGCCGCCGAAAAAACCGGTTTTGCCGTCCACCACCACGATTTTACGGTGATTTCGATAATTGAGCCGTCTATTGAAGAATGAGGTTAGCAAAGGAAAAAAGCACCCCGTTTCCACCCCGGCATCCCGCAGCCGTTTCAAATAGGCTTTTCCTAATCGGCGGCTTCCGATCCCGTCATATAAAAAGCGTACTTTCACCCCTCCCTGCGCTTTCCGGATCAATAATTGTTCAAACCGGGTACCAAGCTGGTCGTCGCGAACAATGTAAAACTCCACATGAATATGATGCTCGGAGGCGGCAATTGCATCCATCATCGCTTCAAAGGCTTGCTTTCCTTCGATGAAAACCTCCGTTTCATTACAAGCCGTAATGGGGGCAATCTGTATGTTTTTGAGGATTGCATGTAGATTGCCGTCTTGGACAATAGTCTGCCCATGCATATTTTTTAGTACCCGCTGTCTGCATCGATCAATGAGGTCGTCCTTTAATCGGTCCCAATTCTTTTTTTCTGTCCGTGAAAGAGCAGGAGGGCAAAGGTATTCTTTCGCAACAAATAAGTACAGCACGAAACCGATAACCGGAAAAATGAACAAAACAATAAGCCAAACCACCGCTTTGTTCGGACGCTGATATTCGAAGATGATAACGAATGCGATTTGGATGATAAGCAACAAGAGAGCCAGAACGATCCAAAGCAATGGTATACTTCACCTCCTTGAAGGGCATACGTGGAAAAAAGACTCATGCCCGCTTTTACAGCAAGCAGAGTCTTTTTCGGATAGTGCTTCTCATTGTGAGATTATGTGAGGTTTGCCGAGAAAAACAGTTCATTATATAACAAACCTTTTCGAAAACGGTTGATGACCTGTGAAGTAAATTCATTCTCCCGAAATAATTGAATGTATTCTTCTTCTCTCCGGATATACTCCCCATTGTCATAAAGATTCATAAACCAATTGCTTAACGGCTTATTTTGGCATAGACAAGGTTCCATGACGATGATTTTTCCATTCGGTTTTAATGTTCGTCTAAATTCCTTCATGTAATCGGCAATTTTTTCGGACGAAATATGGTGCAGCACTGCGACGATGAGTATGTAATCGACAGACCCATCATCAACCGGAAGCTTGCCGTTTTCAAGAACAAGAAACTTGTGTCTTGGGTATAGCCGTTTGGCGTAATGGATGCGTTTGGCGTCCGGGTCGATGCCGAGATACTGAAGGGGTTGAAACATCGAACAATTCGCTCCTGTGCCGGAGCCAAAGTCAAGCACGACTTTATCCTTAAACGCGAATCGGGTTTGGATTTGATCGTGAATATATTTTTTGGTGAACCATTTCGGACGTACGAACCAATGGTAAAGCTGAGGGGAAGACAAAGTATTCAAAAGCTGCCACCATCTTTCCTGAAATTGAAGTCAATGACAATAATCTAACCCTCCAATCCCCAAAAAATTCAATAAAATTTTACATAATTATCTCTCCCATTGGGCAATTTGATTTGTAACAATCCGAGAAGGGAACAGCTCAGTATGAGAATAACTGTTATTTTGATAATCGGCTTAACTTTAATCATCACTCTTACCGGCTGCCAAGCGAAATCGGGAACGAATGTTGGTATGCGCTCCGAACCGGAGTTCAAGGCAGCATCTACGGGCAAAAAGCCCATCGTAACCATTATTATTGATTCCTTGATGGACAAGCCGCTGCAGGAAGCGATGAAACAAGGCAAGGCGCCTGCCCTAAAGTATCTGATTGATCACGGGCAGTATTTTCCTAATGTGGTTAGTTCATTTCCGACCATGTCCGTAACGATTGACAGTACGTTATTAACGGGGGTGTACGCGGATAAGCATCATGTTCCGGGGCTGGTGTGGTACAGTGACCGAGAAAAGCGGATGATCTTCTACGGCAATGGGCCAAAAGAAGCTTTGAAGATTGATCAGCTGCAAGTGTTGACGGACAGCGTGTATCAAATGAACCAGGTTCAATTAAGCAAAAATGTGAAGACCATTCATGAGGAATTGGCTGACTCAGGCAAACATTCGGCTTCGATCAACGCCGTTATTCTCAGAGGCAGAACGGAAAGGGATCTGCGTGTCCCCCAAACGATGGCGAAAACCACACGGCTGCCGGATCATTATAAAGTCAGCACTCCGGAGTTGTTCTCGCTTGCCGCGTTCGCTCATTTGAACCCGGAAAACGCCAATCATACGGCCCTGTGGGAAAAGTATGGAATGAACGACAAATTCGCAGCCCGGGATATCGCTTATTTGGTGGAAAATGGGAAGCTTCCGGAAGTAACGATCGGATATTTTCCAGGAAACGATAGCGTTCACCACCGAAAAGGCTCCATGGCGCTTCGAGGTATTGAAAGGGCCGACCGGGCGCTTCAGCATGTGCTGGATTCATACGGGTCATGGGAGGAGGCGGTTAGAAGAACCACGTGGATAATTCTGGGGGATAGCGCTCAAAGCGATGTGATGGAAAATCGGGATGAATCCAGGATAGATTTACGGCCTCTTCTGAATGGTTACCGGATCGCCAAGCTGGGCAGACCCGTGGGACAAGACGACCAGATCGTCATCGCCGCTAACGAACGGATGGCTTACATTTACGCCGTATCGCCCGGCATGAAGCTCTCTGAGATTGTTAAAAGTTTACAAAAAGAAGCTAAACTCGACATCATAGCGGTAAATCAGGATCAATCGGTACGGCTTACGGGCGGAGGACAAGGCGATAACGTTCTGTCCTATCGTCCGGGAGGGCCATATTCGGATGAGTACGGGCAAAAATGGTCGCTGTCGGGCGATCCCAGGCTCGCGGACATTTCTCTCCAAAAACATCGGATCAAATACGGAAAATACCCGGACGTGCTGGCCCGGTTATATGGCGCGCTCCATTCCCATGAAGGACGATATGTCGTCGTCACGGTGAAACCGGGATATGAATTGGCCGGCGAAAGCTCTCCCACCCATCGCGGAGGAGGAGCACACGGATCGCTGCATGAGGCGGATTCCATCGTCCCTCTCATTGTTGCCGGAACGGATTCGAAGCCGAAACACCCGAGAATCGTTGACTTGAAAGACTGGATTCTGCGGATAGCTGACTGAAATTGATTCCGAATATTTGTTGTTCAGCAGATACCGAACGCGAAAAATTACTCTTCAAAATCTTCCAATTATGATAAAATATAAAGGGGGATCCCACTAAACTACCGGAGTTGAATGTTCATTGAAGGACTTTGAAATTATTAGTCTAGACATGTTTCAAACCTTAGTAAATATAGACACTAGAATCGAACACATCTGGAGGCCCATTTTACAAAATACATTTACGGCTCAATTAGCTGAAGAGTATGGACAAACATTGCTTAAGTATTTTTTTGCTCATTGGATTGAACTGAGAACGACGGGACAATTTCATCTGATGAATGAAGTTTATGAGAGAAGCTTTTCGCAATTGTTTAAGGAGAAGGTGGTTTCCTATGATGTAGGAGAAGCAGTTAGAATTATATTTCAAGAACATACATTATCACCATTTTATGATGAGACTGCCGGCTTTCTTGAGAGTATATCAAAGAGCCATAAAGTTTGTATTGTAAGTGACGCGGATGAAGCAATGATACCGTATTTTTACGAGAAATATGGCCTGCATCTCTTTACATCTGAGCAGCATCAATCTTACAAGAACGACGAGAGGAATACGATGTTCAAGGAACTGCTCAAGTTCTATCGTACCCACCCTAGACAAGTGCTTCATATCGGTGATTCTGCTTCGGATGTCCTCGGAGCTAATAGAGAAGGCATCGTAACGTGCTGGATTAATAGAAATAAAAGAGTTTGGGAGCATGAAGTTAAACCGGATTACATAGTAGAGTCTTTGGATGAAATTGAAGAATTATTGATGACAAAGAAAAATTAGGGCGATAGTTCTAAACCTTCGGCTGATCGGACATTGATTCCTACTAAGGCAGAGTACCTGTTTTTCGACAAGTAAAAGGTGGTAATTACTGACCATTGATTTTAGATTCGATTATTGTCACAATAGAAATACTATTATATTACGAAATTGTTACCTTTTGGGCCGCTAGGCCCCGGGAAGAACCGAGTGCCGCCGAATCTATTATTCGGTGATGATGCTTGATTTGAAAATAGGTCTTTTTTTGCATCAATAAAAGAATGTTCCTCGCCGATACAAAATTTGAACCATACCATAGACGCTGTACATAAGAACGGAGAGGAGCTGAAAATGCCAGAAAGCCATATTCACCCAGTTCAGAACGGACAAGGTCCCCAAGTTAATCAGAACCCGGCGAAGGTACTGGCCATGCGCTTCATTGAACTATCCGGCGGGCTGGACAATGTGTCGGAAGTATCTCACTGTACAACCCGAATCCGGCTCCGATTACGAGACGGTACCCGCGTGGATGAAGCTGGTCTTTCCCAAATCGAAGAGGTTCAGAATATGTTCGTTCATGCCGGACAACTGCAAATTATTGTGGGACCGGCAATAGTCTTTAAGGTGCACCGTCAAATGGTCCGTCTACTTCAGGACTCTGGACCGGTCCGTCAGCTTGAAGCGGAAAGCCAGCACGGAACTGGCGAACCGGAGAGCCCCGTCCGCATCGCGGGGGCGGCCGATACCAAGCTTCCTTCCTTACAGGATGTATGGAAACGGAGAGTCTGGGCGCCTCAGGAAGGAGAGGGGTCATCTCCGGAGCTGTATGACTCGGCAAAAAGGGGACTGATTGGCCGAATGATGGGGGCGGTCGGCTTTTTCTCCGATATCGTGGTGCCGATCATCCCGCTCTTTGTCGCGGTTGGCCTGCTTCTCGGATTGATCAGCATGATAGAAGCCTTCGGCTGGGCGGCCCCTGACAGTACATGGTTTCAGACGTTATTATTGCTGTGCGGCTCGGCTTTTCAGATCTTGGCTGTGATGTTCGGATATCAAGCGGCCAAGCGGTTCGGGGGCACCCCTGTGCTCGGCGCCGCAATCGGAATTGTCATGACCCGGCTCGACTTTTTGCATCTGTCAGGAACCGGAGGAACAGTGTTACATTCTGCGGATTTGACGAGTACCCCACAGTTTGGGTATCAAGGCACCGTGATTCCGATTATTCTTGCGGTATTACTGATGACGCTTATTGAGAAGGGACTGCGGCGGATTGTTCCGTCATCGACAACCATTTTGCTGGTTCCCTTTCTCAGCCTTATCATTGGAGGCGGCCTCGCTGTCCTGATCATTGGGCCGCTTGCTGCGCATCTGGGCGGCTTTCTTAGCAGCTTGCTGGAAGAGCTGTACCGACTTGGAAGTACGGTGTTCGGTCTGCTCCTAGGCGGGGTCTATGGTCTTATCGTCTTGACCGGGCTGCACCACGGCATTCAGGCAATTGAAATCGGGCTTATTTCCAATCCAAACATCGGGGTCAACTTTCTGCTCCCCATCTGGTCAATGGCGAATATCGCTCAGGGCGGGGCCGGGCTTGCGGTGTATGCCAGAACCCGGGATAACGAGTTGAAAAAGATAGCGCTTCCCGCTTCGATCACCGCCTTTTTCGGCATTACCGAGCCGATCGCTTTCGGCGTCAACCTGAAGCTTGGCCGTCCCTTTCTGGGTGCAGCCGCTGGGGGGGCTGCTGGAGGGGCTTATGTTGCCTTCCACGAGGTGGTAGCCAATTCGTTCGGATTGACCGGGATTCCAATGATCGCCTTTATCATCCCGCCAGGACACATCAATTTCATTCATTATATGGTCGGACTCCTGCTGGCTGTGGGAACAGCATTTGCAGTTACCTGGGCCCTAGGGGTTGACAAACCGCATCGGTGGGAACAAAGATCCAAATACTAATCGTAAAAGCATAGGAGAATATCATGAAAATCAAAAAAATTCTTAACAATAACGCGGTTGTGGTACACGACCTGGGAGAAGAAAAGATTGTCATGGGTTCCGGTATTGCTTTTCAAAAAGGAAAAAACGATATTGTAGATCCGCACCGCATTGAGAAAGTATTCATTATGGACGATCCGGATCAACACAGCCATCTGCAGGAATTGCTGCGGACACTGCCCGAAGAGGAAATCGCGGTATCCGAGAACATTATTTCATTTGCGGAGAGCGAACTCTCAGTAACATTCAAAAGGCACATTCATATTGCGCTGACGGATCATCTTTCATTCGCTTTGAAGCGGCTTAGTAAAGGTATGGTCATTCAGAACACGCTCCTGCAAGAAATCCGGATTCTCTATCCGCGAGAATTCCAAATCGGGCAGCATGCGAAAAGACTTATTCGCGAGAAATTGCAGGTCGAAATACCGGAGGATGAGGTAGGTTATATCGCCATGCATATCCATACTGCGTGGGTCAATGCCGGAGCTTCAGGGGCAGGTGCGGACAGAGCGGCCTTAATCCGGGATATTGCCGAAGGAGTGGAACGTATCGCTGGTGTTTTTTTGGACCGGGCTTCTGCCAGCTATGAGCGTCTAGTGAATCAACTTGAAAATATTCTTAGAACGGATGACAGCGGAAAGCTGTGTAATGAACTGGACCCTGAGATTGTCAGGATCGCTAAGGAACGATATCACACGGCTTACGAGCAGGCCAGATGGATTGCAGGCCAGGTGGAAGAGGACTATGGCTATACGTTTGCCGACAGCCAGCTGGTGCTGGTCGCCATGGAAATTAATCGGATGGATACCCGGTTGAAGGATTTGGCGAATTAAGTTTCTTCATTCCGACATCATTCTACTTTATTTTCCATTAAATTATAAACACTTTGAACTAATCGGGAATAATTGGGAATTTTTGAGGATGGACTAGTAGGAAAAATCCTCCTTTTCACCTTATCCAAAAAGAGGAAATTTAGTCTATAGTTATTGTGTGCTAAAAAATATAGAATAGGCATGACAACATAACATTGTTGGGATTGTTACTGTTAAGCAGGCAAGACCTGAAAATCCGGTTGGGGATTTCCCCCACTTGGATTTTTTAGGTCTTTTTCTGTTTGTCAGGAACAAAATATGAAACGGAGAAGGAGACTTGAGCATGAACATCAAAAAGTTTGTGAAGCAAGCAGCAGCAGTAACCTTTGCAACGGCTTTACTGGCAGGCGGCGGAACCTCGGCTTTTGCGCATGGGAAAGACACTACGAGCTACAAAGAAGATTACGGATTTACCCACATCACACGTTTTGACATGCTGAAAATTCCTAAGCAGCAGCAAAGTGAGCAGTTCAAAGTACCGGCGTTCGACGCATCAACCATTAAGAACATCGCTTCGGCAAAAGGCTATGATAAGTCCGGCAATCTGATCGACCTGGATGTATGGGACAGCTGGCCGCTGCAAAACGCCGATGGAACGGTAGCGAATTATAATGGCAACGAACTTGTATTTGCCTTGGCCGGAGATCCGAATGACAGTAATGACGCTTCGATTTACCTGTTCTATCACAGAGCTGGAGACAATTCGATTGACAGCTGGAAGAGTGCCGGCAGAGTCTTCAAAAACAGCGATAAATTCAATTCGGGGGATCCAATCCTCAAATATCAGACCCAAGAGTGGTCAGGTTCCGCGACATTGACCAGTGACGGCAAGGTGCGCTTGTTCTATACAGACTTCTCCGGCGCGCCGTGGGATGGCGGAACGGGCTATGGCAAACAAACGATAACAACGGCCCAAATCAACTTGTCTGTGCTATATGACCAAACTTTGAAAGTGAGCGGCGTTGAGGATTATAAGTCCATTTTTGACGGTGACGGAACAACCTATCAAAATATTCAGCAATTTATTGATGAAGGCGCCTATGCTTCAGGCGATAACAGTACGCTTAGAGACCCTCACTATATCGAAGACAACGGCCACAAATACCTTGTATTCGAGGCTAATACCGGCACTGAAACGGGTTACCAGGGTGAGGACGCCTTCAATAACAGGGAGTTCTATGGCGGAAATAAAAAGTTCTTCGAAAAGGACAGAGAAAAATTGCTGCAAAGTCCGCAAAAGCCTCTCGCTACCTTAGCGAACGGTGCTCTTGGCATGATTGAATTAAATGATGATTATACATTGAAAAAAGTCATGAAACCTGTGATTGCATCAAATCTCGTAACGGATGAAATTGAACGGGCCAACGTATTTAAAATGAATGGCAAATGGTATTTGTTCACCGATTCCAGAGGATCGAAAATGACTATTGACGGAATTACTGCTAAAGACATTTATATGCTGGGCTTCGTATCCGAGTCGCTCACCGGACCTTACAAGCCGTTAAACCATACTGGACTTGTACTGCAATTGGATCTTGATCCTGCGGATGTTACCTTTACTTATTCTCACTTTGCCGTTCCGCAAGCCAACGGTAAAAATGTGGTCATTACCAGCTATATAACCAATCGCGGCTTCTATCCGGAGCATCGTTCGTCCTTCGCGCCAAGCTTCCTGATGAGCATCAAATGCAACAAGACTTCCGTTGTCAAAGACAGCATCCTTGAACAAGGACAGCTGACGATCAATTAATAACAAGCATAAGCCATTAAGCAAAATCTACTCGTTCCGGACGGCATGGGTCTGTAGGCCTGTGCCGCTTCGGTTTACTAATATCGTTTTTTTGTCGTAGAGTTGAAGAAAAGGAAGTTCATGTTATTTCAGGTTAAACCATCTTGAATCCGCTGAAACTGTGAATAATAAACAATAATTTTAGGTATATATGAGGATAGACCGATTAGGAGAGTCCTCTTTTTAGACTTAACTAAAACGGGAGTTTTGGTCTATAGTCAGACCATTCACCAAACATATACAATAACCGTGACAAGAAAATATTACAGGTTTGTTACTGTTTAAGCAGGCAAGACCTAAAAATCCAATTGGGGATAGCAATGCGCTATCTATTGATATCCCCATAGGAGTTTTTAGGTCTTTTTCTGTTTGAGAGGAACAAAATCCAAAGGAGAAAAGGAGACGAAGTATGAACATCAAAAAGTTTGTGAAGCAAGCAACAGCAGTAACTTTTACAACAGCTTTACTGGTAGGTGGCGGTACATCAGCTTTTGCAAAAGAAAAAGACACTCAGTCTTACAATGAAGACTATGGATTTTCCCACATCACACGCTTTGACATGCTGAAAATTCCTGAACAACAAAATGACGAAAGATTTAAAGCGCCGCAATTTGATGCATCGAAGATCAAAAATATCGCATCTGCTAAAGGCTATGATGAATTCGGAAACCTGATCGATGTGGATGTGTGGGATAGCTGGCCGCTGCAAAACGCCGATGGCACCGTGGCAAATTATAAAGGCTATGAAATTGTTTTTGCTCTAGCGGGAGATCCAAAAAGAAGCTGGGACACATTTATTCACTTGTTCTATAAAAAAATCGGTGACAACTCCTTTGACGCTTGGAAGAGTGCCGGCAGAGTATTCAAGGACAGCGACAAAAATGTTCCAAACGATCCGATTCTGAACAAGCAAGCTGAAGAATGGTCGGGTTCCGCAACCTTAACTAAAGATGGTAAAGTTCGCCTGTTCTACACCAACCGTCAAGGCTGGGATCCGGCGCACGGCTTCTTCGGTAAACAAACCTTAACAACCGCTCAAGTCAATCTGTCCGAGCCCGATGCTAGTACGCTGAAGGTGGACGGCGTAGAAGATTTCAAATCGATCTTTGATGGTGACGGCAAAATTTATCAAAATGTAGATCAGTCTTTCGGCGGAGGAGACTATTCCGACAACCACACGTTGAGAGACCCTCACTATGTTGAAGACAACGGTCACAAATACCTTGTGTTTGAAGCAAATACCGGAACGGAAACGGGTTATCAAGGAGAAGACGCCTTCTTTAACAAAGCCTACTATGGCGGAAACAAAAAATTCTTCAAAGCTGAGAAAGATAATCTGCTGGCAGGTCCTAAAAAATCCCTCGCTACTTTAGCAAACGGTGCGCTGGGTATCATTGAATTGAATGATGATTATACGCTGAAGACCGTTATGAAGCCGCTAATCGCATCCAATCTTGTTACAGACGAAATCGAACGGGCGAACGTATTCCAAATGAATGGCAAATGGTATTTGTTTACGGATTCCCGTGGATCCAAAATGACCATTGACGGAATCGGTGCGGAAGATGTTTACATGCTGGGTTATATCTCGGATTCCTTGACAGGACCTTACAAACCGTTGAACCACAGCGGGCTTGTCCTGAGTATGGATCTTGATCCTAAAGATGTTACTTGGACTTACTCCCACTTTGCTGTTCCGCAAGCTGACGGCAAGAACGTGGTCATCACAAGCTATATGACGAACAGAGGTCTCTATCCGGAGCACCGTTCTACCTTTGCGCCAAGCTTCTTGGTGAAGATTAAAGGCACCAAAACTTCGGTTGTCAAAGACAGCATCCTTGAACAAGGACAATTGACGATCAAGTAACAACAGGGTTTCTGCATAAAAAATTAAAGAAGAGAAAATGTCAATGTTACATTGGCATTTTCTTTTTGTATTAAAGCGAGGTGTTCCATTGAACAGCAACAAAGCATTTAGAAGACGATTTACGATATGGATGATTTGTCTAGCCGCTGTGATCACGGTAGGGTTAGCGGTTAATTATTCAACAAAGGAAAGAGAAGAGGGAACTACCAAAGAGGAAGCTATTGTTAATGCGAAACTTCCCCTTGCTCCGAAAAAGCCTGCCTATACCTATCGGCCAGCCTATCATTTTTCACCTCCCGACAAATGGATGAACGACCCTCAGCGGCCGATTTATTTGGACGGCAAGTATCATTACTATTATCTCTACAATCGCGACTATCCAAAAGGAAATGGTACAGAGTGGCGGCATGCGACATCAACGGATTTGGTGCATTGGACAGATGAAGGGGTGGCCATTCCTAAATATACGAACCGAAACGGCGATCCTTGGACGGGGTCGGCCGTTGTGGACACTGCTAATACGGCAGGCTTTGGCAAAGGGGCTCTTGTGGCGATTGTGACACAGCCCTCGGCGGATGGCGGGAAGCAGGAGCAATATTTATGGTACAGCACGAATAAAGGAAAAAAATTCATTTCGTATCGCAACATTCCCGTTATGAAGAATCCGGGCACACATGATTTCCGCGATCCGAAGATTATCCGGGA
Source organism: Paenibacillus zanthoxyli JH29 (assembly GCF_000520715.1). GTDB lineage: Bacteria > Bacillota > Bacilli > Paenibacillales > Paenibacillaceae > Paenibacillus_AQ > Paenibacillus_AQ zanthoxyli. The sequence goes on along the minus strand of NZ_ASSD01000003.1, from coordinate 12,467 downwards.
CCCAGAGTCCCGGAAGTGGATTATGACCATGGCGGAAGGAACAAAAGTGGGCTTTTACGAGTCCTCGAATTTAAAGGATTGGCGCTATATCAGCGGTTTCATTACGGAAAATATCGGTATTGTAGAGTGCCCCGATCTTTACAGGATGCGGGCGGATGACGGGACCTATCACTGGATTCTCGGCGTCAGCGCAAATGGGAAATCGGAAGGTAAACCCAACACCTATGCTTACTGGACAGGGAAATTTGACGGCAAGGAATTTGTCCCGGACCGCAAGGAGCCGCAGTGGCTTGATTACGGCTTTGATTGGTATGCCGCTGTGACGTTTGAAGAGGGAGCGGGCAACGATAAAGACAGCCACCGTTATGCGCTGGCCTGGATGAATAACTGGGATTATCCCCATACTACGCCGACGCTCCAGGAAGGCTATAACGGAATAAATTCGATCATTCGTCAAATCAAGCTTAAGTCTGCGGACGGAACGTACCTTTTGGTTTCACAGCCTGCTAAGGCATTGGATCAATTGACGAAATCAACGGAATCCTATCAACGAATCGAGGTTGAAGGCTCTAGAACGCTTAATACAGCCGGAGATACGTACCAGCTTGACGCGGACATATCGTGGTCGGATCTCAAAAATGCAGGACTCAGACTTCGTGAATCTCCCGACAAGAAGCGGCATGTCGATGTCGGAGTTTTTGTGGAAGGCGGCTACAGCTATGTCAATAGAGCAAATACATGGCAGCCCGACAAGCGTGGAACCTATGTGGAAAGCAGGGCGCCGTTTGATACTGGCAATAAAAAGGTTCATTTAAAGATCCTCGTCGACAAAACAAGCATCGAAGTCTTTGTTGATGATGGATCGGTCGTATTTTCCAATGTCATTTTCCCCGGATGGAAGGATAAAGGGATCACTCTTTTCTCAGAAGGCGGCCAGGCGGTCTTTGAAAATGTTGTGATCAAGCACTTGGGCAAAAATTAATCATTTGGCCCTGAGCATCGGCTAACACAGCTATTTCTCAGCTGCATTAGCCGGTGCTCCGGCGCTTTTTTTCTTAATATTCAAAGCTATCCAACTGATCCATGGAATCAACCAGTTTCTTCTTCTGCTCCAGCTCACTGTCAGATTTCATATCCAAGCCTCTGTCACCGGCAGCCTGCTCTTCCTTATCTAGCGCAGTCCGGTCCATTTCCCTCTGCTCATTAAACTCCTGCTTTTCTTCTGTCACGGTATACCTCCTTCTGAAGCTGTCTAAATTGGTGGGCCTCAGCGGATGTCTCCTTGCCGGGTCCCTTACCATTGTTAACCAATCATATCTTCCTTAAGCAAAAAAACAACGTTTTAACCGCTATATTTGTCTGATACCATTCATTGAAGTTTGTAATAGACTATATCATCCTCAGATAAGGAGTGATATAGTTGGCAAACAGAGATGTACGTCTTGCTCTTTGGTCGGGCACCAATTTTACCGGCCGCCGGATCCTCTTCAGACGCGGAGGAGTTGCGGTTCGTGATCTTGGGGCGTTTCGGTTCGACAATGTTCTCTCTAGCTTCCGGCTCAGAAATGTTGTGCAGAGCTCTCAAGTAACACTTGTTCTGTTCTCAAGAATTAACTTTCAGGGATCATTTCGTGTGTTCCGTGGAAGCCAAAACGTAGCGAACTTGGGTAATTTTAACTTCAACAATGTCACATCTTCGTTTATTTTGGTAGGACGCAACCTGACCAACACCGAAATTGCCCTAATCCAAAGCACGGGCAGACCGCCTCGCGACATCCTCATCATAAGACAGTAATCATAAGACAGTAATACTGCAAATAGGCGCCTTCGGGCGCCTTTTTTTATGAAACATCATTCACTCCAAGAGATTTTCCGCCGTTCATCTTCAGTTCATATACCTGGGTTATGATTACTTCATTAATTACATAGGAGGTTTCTTCATGAGTGCAAAAAGAAAGTCCAAGACAAGAAAATGGCTGATTATCGGTATAGTAGTAATTGCCGTAGCAGTCATTGCCGGTACAATGTTTATGCGGCCAGCAGCCGCATCTTATGAAAGTGTCATTGCCAAGACAGGAGATATCACCACCTATTATTCTTTTTCAGGAAATGTCGAAACGAAGAACCGTCAAACGGTTATGGCGGAGAAGATATTACAAATATCGGAGATTAAAGTCAAAGAAGGAGATACGGTTAGCGAAGGTGATGTGCTGCTTACGACAACAGCCGGAGATGAGATTAAATCAAAAATCAACGGTGAAGTTGTGAAGATCAATGTAGAAGATAACGCACAGGTCATGGCTGGAACGGCGCTGCTGGAAATCGTGGATTATAATAATCTGGAGCTTAATGTCAAGGTGGATGAATACGACATTCATGCTTTAGCCGCAGGTAAGGAAGCAGCAGTGAAAATCGGGGCAATCAACAAGGAGATAACAGGGAAGATCAGCAGTATTTCTAAAGAAGGCCAGGTTATGAACGGGATTACTTTCTTTATAGCGACGATTGACCTAGCCAATGATAAAGACCTTAGGATCGGCATGTCGGCAGAGGTAAAGCTTATTAGCAATAAGGCTGCGGGTGTTGTGACATTGCCGATGACAGCCATACAGTTTGATGACAACAACCAGCCCTATGTGCTGAAGAAAGATCAAAATGGGGCGGAGGTTAAGACAGAAATCACGACAGGGATCAATGATGGGACAAGCGTTGAAGTGAAGAGCGGGGTTGCAAACGGAGAAACCATTCTTTATAAAAAAGCTGCTGCTGCATCAACACAAGTAGGATTCGGCAGAGGAGGCGGCAATGCGAACGGTTCTAATGGGGGCGGTAACGAATGACGGAAATTCTTCGCATGCAAAATATCAATAAAAGCTACTATATGGGTGAGGAAGAGCTGCCCATTCTGCATGATGTAAACTTGACGATCCATTCCGGTGAATTTGTGTCCATTCTTGGACCGTCAGGCTCAGGGAAATCTACCATGATGAATATCATTGGCTGTCTGGATGTGCCGTCGTCAGGGAAATATCTTTTGTCCGGCAATGATATTAATGACCTGGACGAGATCGAGCTTGCTAAAATACGGAATAAAGAAATAGGCTTTGTGTTTCAGAATTTTCAGCTTTTACCCCGGATGACCGCTCTGCAAAATGTAGAGCTTCCATTAATATATCGGGGCCTTTCATTTTCGGAACGCCAGCAGCGCGCAAAAGCGATTCTGGAACGCGTAGGACTAGCGGATAGAATGAAAAATCTGCCCAACCAGCTCTCCGGCGGCCAGCAGCAGCGTGTGGCAATTGCCCGCGCATTGGTTACGGAACCAACGATCCTGCTAGCGGATGAACCGACAGGCGCCCTGGATCAAAAGACCGGAGCACAGGTCATGGAGCTGTTCGAAGAACTGAATGAAGATGGAAGAACGATTGTGATGATTACCCATGACATCAAGATTGCCCGGCATGCCAAAAGAGTCGTTCATATTTTAGACGGTTATCTAACAGAGCAGACGGGGCAGGAGGTGGAGTAGATGCTGTATGAAAGCATAAAGATGTCCTGGGAAAATATTATTCATAACAAGCTCCGTTCCTTCTTAACCATGCTCGGCATCGTGATCGGTGTAGCCTCGATTATCGCATTAATTACAATCGTTCAAGGCGCGACGAACAGTATCAGCGATCAGGTCAATGCGCTTGGCGTCAACCGAATTATGATTAATGCGATGGGCACTCCGCTTAAGCAGGGTCTTAATGAAGATGATATGAACAGCATCGCGAAGTTAGACAATATCAGCGGCGTATCACCCACGGTTTCAGAGAAGACGGGCATTGTGTATAATGGTCATGTCAAAGAAGACGCATCGGTTCAGGGGAAGAATGACGTCTACTTTAAGTCCGATGCAAGCTTGTTGAAATCCGGAAGAGCGATCAATCGATTGGACCTGGAAAGCAAGAATCAAGTTGCTGTGCTTGGCAGTGATATCGTGAATGAATTCTATTACGGGGTGAACCCTATCGGCAAAGAATTAATGATCAACGGGACAACGTATACGGTAATCGGCACGTTAACCTCTTCCAATGGATTTGGGCTGAACTCAAATAATGATTCAATCCTCATTCCATACACAACCGCGCTTCGTAATTTGAACGTAAAAAGCATCTCGAATTTGGATGTTTATCTTAAGGATACCAGCTTGGCGGACCATTCAGTAACCGATATTAAAGGCGTACTGAACGCGGCGTTTAATTATAAGGACAACGCATACACCGTTAATAATATGGGGGATATGATCGATTCCTTCCAATCCATAATGTCGATGATGTCCATGCTTCTTGGGGGGATTGCCGCTATTTCGCTTGTTGTCGGAGGGATTGGCATTATGAACATGATGCTTGTATCCATCACCGAACGGACTACGGAAATCGGTCTTCGCAAAGCTTTGGGAGCGACTCCCAATCGTATCCAGCTTCAATTTATCATCGAATCGGTCTTCCTCTCGCTTATTGGCGGACTGATCGGATTAATACTAGGCGCGCTCATTGCCTATGTTGCCGCAGCGCTTATCGGACTGGGCTTCTCCATTTCCATGTCCACCGTTTCTCTGGCGATAGGCTTCTCTGCGGGAGTGGGAATCGTGTTCGGATATATGCCTGCCAGAAAAGCCAGCAGACTCAATCCGATAGACGCGCTCAGAAGCTTATAATTTAGCGGATACTAACTATAAAAGGAAGCGGCAAAAATGGTCAATATTCTGGTTGTTGATGATAATGAAAGTATCCGAAAGCTGATGACAACATATTTAATCCGCGATGGATATCACGTTTTTGCCGCTTCTGATGGATTGAAAGCATTGGAAGTGCTGGATACGGAGCATATCGATCTTATGATAGCGGATATTATGATGCCGAATATGGATGGCTATACGTTAACCGAAGAACTAAGAGGCTCAAGGCATGATCTCCCCATTTTGATGATTACAGCGAAGGAAACCTTTGAGGATAAGAAAAAAGGCTTTCTGGTCGGCACCGATGACTATATGGTAAAGCCGATTGATTTTGATGAAATTCTGCTGCGGGTTCATGCATTGCTCCGCCGGGCCAAAATTTCCAATGAGCATCGAATCGTGATCGGCGAGGTTATCCTTGATTATGAAACGTTAACGGTCACAACCCCAGCCGAAACCTTCGTTTTGCCCAAAAAAGAGTTTTACCTGCTGTTTAAGCTGTTAAGCTATCCGCAAAAAATTTTTACCCGGCAGGACCTGATGAATGAAATTTGGGGACTTGATCATGACACCGACGAACGCACCATTGATGTCCATATCAAGCGCTTGCGCGAGAAATTCGATGGATTCGAGGAATTTAGAATCGTCACCGTCAGGGGACTTGGGTACAAGGTGGAAAAGCTGATATGAAAAAGCCCCGTCTGCTCACATCCATTTATGCGAAATTTGCGATCCTCTTTTTGCTAATATGGTGGATCTTAAACTCATTGACCTTCGGTGTGACCATTTATGTCATTGCAAATAGTTTTTTCGATAAATTGTCTATAGACCATGACCAGTTAATGGCTGAATTTAGAAGAGTCCGATCGATTACCGGGCTTGTCTTTCTTGTAAGCGCCGCAGTGGGAACAGTCATCATCTTAATTGCGGTAAGAAGTATTGTAAAACCGATCAAGAGGCTGTCCAAGGCATCGAAAGAGGTGGCCAAAGGCAACTTCGATCTTGAGGTGAAAGTAACGAGCGGGGACGAAATGGGGCAGTTGACCGCCGATTTTAACGTGATGACCAAGGAACTGAAAAACATCGACGTGCTGCGCAAAGACTTCGTATCCAGCGTGTCACATGAGTTTAAGACTCCCATTACATCAATAAAAGGCTTTGCTAAGCTAATTAGAGACAACCAACTGACGGACGAGCAATTCTCGGAATACACCGAAATCATCGTGAACGAAAGTGAGCGGCTGTCGGTGCTCTCGTCTAATCTATTGAAGCTTTCCGAGCTGGACAGTAAAGTGATACGCGAGCAGGCAACCGTATTTTCGCTCGATGAACAGATCAGGAAAGCGGTATTAATCCTGGAAGCCGCGTGGTCGAGGAAGGAGATTGAATTCGATATTGACCTGGAGGAAGTGACGATTGCGGGCGATGAGCATTTGCTTCAGGAGGTCTGGTTAAACCTGATTCAGAATGCCATTAAATTTTCACATCAGCAGGGTACGATAAAAATTGGTCTGCATCAGAGCGGAGAGCTCGTAAATGTGGAAATTACGGATTATGGCATCGGGATTAGGGAGGAGGATAAGGGGCGCATTTTTGAACGGTTCTATAAAGGCGACAAATCACGCTCGCAGGACGGGAATGGATTGGGACTGGTAATCGTCAAGAAGATCATTGAGATGTCGGGTGGAAAAGTATATTTTGAGAGTGAACCGGGCAAAGGAACTACGTTTATCGTTGAACTTTGTCAAATTTCTCCGTTCCATTCTGCATAGAAATGATTCAAGAACTCTACCATAATGTCATGCCTTCTTTGAGCTTTCTGTGCCCCAATTTCTGTGTTCATTAAATCTTTTAATAGTAACAGTTTTTCGTAGAAATGACTGATCGTATCATTGTTAGATGACGGATTATACATGGGTCTATGGACATGTCCACCATAAGCAAATGCTCTGCCTATACCCATCGCTCCGATGGCGTCAAGTCTATCGGCATCTTGAACAATTTTTGCTTCGATTGTAGATAATTTATGTTTATTAGCTCCACCTTTAAAAGAAATGTTATTCGCTATGTATACTACCGCTTCAATAATTTCTTTAGAAACCTCCAATTCGCCCAAGAAATCTGAAATTATTCTTCTTCGATCATCGTCAGAGTATCCAAATTTATGGTCAGCAATATCATGAAGCAGCGCTCCTAATTCAACAGTAAAACAATCCGCTTCTTTTGTTTGTTTAGCAATATCAGCAGCATTATTACAGACTCTAACAATATGCCACCAATCATGTCCTGAACCTTCGCCTTCCAGCCTTCCTTTTACAAATTGTTTAGTCTTCTCCAAAACGAGTTCTTTGTTCATCATAAATCCCCGTTTTGTTGTCCACACATCAAAAATGTTTGAAAATTGTAAAATATATCAAATCTATATTCTATTCCAAAATCTCCTATGCTATTCTAATAGCGGCCATCCATGGTCAAAATCCAATGAAGAGAGTGGAGGAATGAATGATGTTTCAAAGCTTCCTGCGGCTCCGCAAAACCTGGACGAGCCTGGCGATTGCCGCTGTGCTGGTATCGGCATTAGGGATTCCGTCGCAGCAGGTCAACGCGGAAGGATCGTCCGATCCGGCGCCCAGCATCACCCCGGCCACGGTGAACGGCAAGAAGATTCTGTTCGACAATACCCATGCGCAGACCGCAGGCGCGGCGGATTGGGTCATCGACGGCGGCTTCTCGGATTTCGCCAACGGGTTGGCGGCCGAAGGCTATTACGTTAAGGAGCTTCGCAAGAGCACAGCGATTACCTTGTCGGATCTGTCCGGCTACGATGTATTCGTCATTCCGGAAGCTAATATCCCTTACAAGACATCGGAGCAGACCGCTCTGCTCAACTATGTACAGGGCGGCGGGAGCATTTTCTTCATCAGCGATCATTACAATGCAGACCGGAACAAAAACCGTTGGGACGCGTCGGAGGTCTTCAACGGTTATCGGCGGGGAGCCTGGGCGAATCCTGCCCTCGGAATGAGCACGGAGGAAGCCGCTTCGTCCGCAATGTCCGGGGTCGCCAGCGCGGACTGGCTGTCTTCCAACTTCGGTGTGAGATTCCGCTATAACGCGCTCGGCGACGTGACAGCCAACAACATCGTGACGCCGTCGCAAGCGTTCAATATTACAAGCGGGGTATCCACCGTGGCCGTCCACGCCGGTTCAACGCTCGCCATTACCGACCCGGCGAAGGCGAAGGGAATCGTCTATGTCCCGACGACGGCTGCCGCCTGGCCGAGCGCAGTGGATGCCGGAGTTTATAACGGCGGCGGGGTTGCGGAAGGGCCGTTTGTCGCCGTAGCCAAGGTTAGCGCCGGCAAAGCGGGCTTTATTGGAGATTCCTCCCCGGTCGAAGACGCTTCACCTAAGTACAAGAAAGAAGAGACGGGCGGCACCAAAACGACGTACAACGGCTATGGGGAGGCGGACGACGCCACACTCTTGATCAACATGGTCAACTGGCTCACGACGCCGGAGAGCTATGCAACACTTTCCTCGGTACCTGGGCTTACACTGGATACGGCAACACCGCTTTACAGCTGGGAAGCGCCCGCCAGCTCCACGGAGCCGGTGACTGAGCCCTGGGCATCGCCGGCTGCCGGGTACAAATGGTATGATCCTTCCACGTTCAAGGCTGGATCTTATGGTACCAGCTCGACTTCCACCACGACGCCAACTTATGCGTTCAACCATCAGGCGACGCTTCCGAACCATTATGAGTTCCAGGTGGAAGTAATCGTCACCGGTCTGACGGCCAACTCGACGACCTCTGGCTATAGCCTTGGAGTATACACCAGTACGGGGACGCAAGTGGCAAAGGTGAAGAACAGCGACGGTTCGTGGCCGTCCTCCTATGGCTACAGCTCAGACTTCTCGCTAACGGCCAATTCAAGCGGTGTTGCCTCCAAGATATTAACGTTAACTATCAATCCGAGCGTAACCGGCGCAGCCAATATGCGATTGAGATTGAGCGGTACAGCAAAGTACACCGAAGCTGTGACGATAGCAGACGTTCCTGTCGAGTAATTCGAATCGGATCTGCGTGTCACGCTGCCAGCAACTGCGCTAACAAACCGTCCAGTCATTTAACTCTGCTCGTAGCGAACCCCACCTTTTTCCATTCTCTTATTCGGTTTCCGCTCTGAAATATACGAACCGGTTAGGGTCAGGAAGGTTCCTGCCAGGGTTGCCCAGGTGATCGGTTCATGCAGAATAAGGGCGGAGGCCGCCACTGAAATTACAGGCACGATATAAATGTACACGCTTGTTTTGACCGCTCCCAGAATTCCCACCGCCCGGTTCCAGGTCACAAAGCATAGTGCGGAGGCTCCCAAGCCCAAGTACAGCAGGTTTGTAATATTTGCTATTTTATGGAATCATATTGCTTGGGGGTTAAGCCAATCAGTTTTTTGAAGAAATTTGTAAAATGGCTCTGATCGCTAAACCCGGTCAGAAAGGCCACATCGATCGGCGGCATTCCTTGCTCCAACAGCCTTTTCGCATGGTTAATCCGAATGGTTGCCAGATAGCTGTATGGCGAGATTCCTTTTTGTCTCGTAAATGAACGCAGCAAGTGATATTTGCTTAGTCCTGTCAATGCACTTAAATGATTTAGCGTAATGCTTTGTGTAAAATGTGATTCTATGTATTCGCATATCCTTTTGATTTCAGAGGCGGGTTCCTGAGAGGGAGCGGAAGCACTTACGTCAGAATATTCCCTCAGCAGCTGCTCCAGGAGCAACAGAAACAATTCTTCTTTTTGAAAATCGGGCTGGCCCTCTAAAATCATCAGATGCAGATCATGCAGGGCTATTGCCAGTTCACTGCGGAAGAGAACAGTTGGTGTGAAACAAGGCAAATACTCCGTTCCTGTAATCTCCAGCACATATTGGCGCATGACATCCGGCTGAATGTTAATGCAGCGATAGTCAAGCGTATTTCCATCGATCGGTTCACAGGCGTGGGGATCATGCGGGTTAAAAATAACCACGTCTCCGCCGCCTATAATGTACTCCTCATTTTTACACAGCAGTTGCCGCTTTCCTTGTTCAATGAAACCAATGACATAATAGTCATGAAAATGATTGGGAAACTTCTGCATAATTCCTTCAAACCGATACGTCTTCAACCTTTAAGTCCGCATCGAAGCTTACCGTTCGAACTTCACGAGTCATCGACTGCACCTTCTCTATTCGTTCAATGTGCTGTCATTATAATATGGAAACCAAGAAATTTCTTGAATAATGTTGCTGGAAATGAGCAGGAACTCATGCGTGTGTAATATCCGTCTGGACCCATGCTAAGCTTATTCCTCATAACCGATCGCCTGAAAAATAAACTGGGTCAAGTCCTCAACAAGCAAGTTCGGGTTTTCTTCGCTATTGTCGAGAAGCTGGTTGAAGTAAAACGTTTTGTTGTGAAACAGGATGCTGCCAAGTACGCTGATGAAGGTGTGGTCAAGCGAACGGAAACGAAACACGCCCTGCTCCCGGCCCAGCTTCAGCCAATCCCGGAGCAATGTCCAAATCGGCAGCGACAACTGCTGGATATACTCCATTCGAGGGGACTGCAGGACGATCTCCTGCTGCAGCAGACTGATCATTTCCGGCTCGCGCAGCCGGTACGCGGTAATCTCCCGTATTAGCATTTTGAGACCCGAGACCGCATCTATCCGGGATAGTTCATCCCCAATTAATACATCGTGCGGAAAATATTCCTTGAACAGAGCTTTGAACACCTTATCTTTACCGCCAAAATAATACGAGACGAGCGACACGTTCGCGCCCGCCTCTTCACAGATTTGCCGTACGGTCGTTGCGTTGAAGCCCTGCTGCGCGAACAGCTTCTTTGCGGCCTGTAAAATGCGCAGCTTAACGTCATTTTCTTCTGAGCCCATGCTTTTCCATTTCCCCTTTGTTCCTTCGTTCTCTGGAATTACGTTCCAAAGCCCCTTGTATGTTCTTATTATAAGCGGGGCAAGCGGGAGTTTTCCAGTAAGGTCAGAGGCAAGTGCCGGATAATCAGCTTAATGATTCGGGTAGTGTATTGGAACGAGTCTGACCTGCGAGCGCAGCGGCCGCATTAGACGCCGGTTCCCTGCGCAGAGCGGTCATCCCGATCATCATGAGTGCCATTACACCCGCAATGATAAGCAGCGCTGCCGCATCCCCTCCGATCCCGGGACCGCCGAACAGCAGATTCATTAAGCCTTTCACCGCGTAAGTGGCCGGGAGCACGCTGCCGAGATTGAAGTAAAAGCCGGACAGCATCTCACGCGGCATCATCGCGCCGGAGGACACGAGCTGTACAGACAACAGGGCAATATTGATCAGCATGCCAGCTGTGCCGAGCAGCACAATAAGCGTCTGCGCGACGATCATGAACGTGAGCACGAACAATGTCTGGTAGCTCCACAAGGCCCAAAATCCCTGTTCAACCTGTCCGCCGAGCAGCATGACGAGGGATGTTCCGACCAGCGAAACGATGATGGCCGCTGGAATCGTAATGGCGATGCGGGCGCCGAGCCGCTGCCATCTTCCCGTGCGGGCGGAGATTGCCGTCATCGACAATTCAAGGTTCTGAGCCATAATCATTGCCCCGACTAACGAGGCGAGAACCATCATCATAGGCACCATCTGGTTGTTCGTCCCATTAACGATGTTAACCGGCTGAATTTCGGATACGACCCGCTCGGATAGTTGGCCCGACATGGCTGCGGCTTTCTCCGCCGGCATTCCCTGAGACAGTGCCGCCTTGGCGCCGGCCGCGATTGCCTGCTTATTCGCCGCTGCCGTCACCTGGGAGGCGATGGAGGTCATGATGCTCTTAATCATCGCAGGATTGGATTCGTTCACGACATACTGAATGGACGCCTTACTGTTCTGTCCAGCCACAAGCGAGGAAAAATCCGCGGGTATATGCACAATCATCTGAATGTCGCGATCGTCCAGCCGCTCCCGCGCGGACGTCATATCCGCTGCCATCTCCACATGGACGGGCAGACCCGCCGACAACTGCTTCGCAATAACGGCCCCGCTGTGCGCATCCTCATTTACGATCGCGATGCTCAGCTCGTTGACCCGGTCCGACATGCCCTCATAGCCTGTCATCCAGATGATGGAGAAGAGCAGCTGAAAGAGCAGTGCAACAGCAATGCCGATTATCGTCGTCTTCGTTTTCAGTAATTCCTTGACTGTGTTCATCAAGCAGTTCACTCCTTTAAAACAATTGATTTAAACATTTGTTTTAATTATTTGTTTGAATTATAAAACGTGAAATTCTTGTTGTCAACCAAATACGAAAAGGCTGGACTTATCGCCGTTTGTCTGCGAATGAGGCTGCCGGAGCTGCTCTTTTTTATGCGGTGTGTGAGAAAGCGCACGGACAAGAACCATGAAATTTGAAATAGTGTAGATACACGATAAGGCAAAAGGAGAGCTATTCGACTATCATGAACAACACGTCATCAGAGAACAAATCATCGTCAGTCTGCAACTGCATCAATTTGCGCCGGGCTTCGCTGGCTATTACGGAGCTGTATGACCGGTATCTTGCACCCAGTGGGCTGAATAATAGCCAATTCTCACTTCTGCGGCACATTGACCGGATGGGCCCCGCAAGTGTCAGCGATGTGGCGCTGAAGATGCGGCTCGACCGGACAACACTTGTGCGCAATCTGAAAACACTGGAGCAACAAGGA
>NZ_ASSD01000002.1 GCF_000520715.1 Paenibacillus zanthoxyli JH29 | reverse complement strand
AGAGCGAGCCGCGCCGGCTGCTGCGGGTGTACGATCTGAAGACGTCCGCCTCCCATCTTCTTACGAGTGAAGCCGAGCGGTCGGCCATCTATCCTTCCGCCCTTTCGAGACCGGCATCGGCCCTTCCTGATGGAATTAAGCCTGCCGAACTGCCAGTCGTCCCGGTTCCCGTTATTGAAGAATATGAGTATACGGCGGAAATCAACGGCCTCAGCATCCCGGTAAGCACGGTGTTTGAGGCGAACGGCAAACGCTGGATTCCTGTGCGGCCGCTCGCGAAAGCCTTAGGCTGGAAAGTGGAACTCAGGGATCAGCCGGGAACTTCCTATAAAGCCTTGAACTATCAATATACAATCTCGAAGGGAGCGGCAAAAATCACGCTCACACCTGCCAACAGCTTCAGTACCGGCGGCAGGCTGTTCATAACTCCTGATCAGCTGGCATCGCTTGGCAGCGGAGCCATCAAGCTGGTTCCCCGTATCAACTGACTGTTCTCATCAAAAAACGTCCAAGCCTGGGGTAATAACCGGCTTGGACGTTTCTCTATTCGAGCATTTGCCCTGGGGCTGTCCCCTCAGGCATTCCATGGCAATGTTTTTGGATTCGGCTGGCTCGCCGCCTCAAGCGGTTCCCTTTGCTGGCTGGAGATGAAGAACAGCGCGGTCCAGATCATCGCAAAGCCCAGAACCTGCGGCAAAGTGACAAGCTGCTGGTAGACGATCCAGTTCAGGACAAGGCTGGTCATCGGGAAGCTTAGCTCCGCAAATGTGGCAAAGGAGGCTTTGGTGGTACTCAGTCCTTTGTAGTACAGCAGCATACTGAAGAGCCCGGGAAGAAGCGCCTGCAGCAGCAGATTGACCGCCACGGCTGCAGAGGAACCGAGTCCGCCATGCAGCTGCCAAGGCGCTCCCTCCACCGACGTAAGGACGAATAGGAACGGCAGCGCCAGAACAAAGCGCAGTGAAGTAACGGTCTCGTACTTCATTGTGCCAAGCAAATAACGGCCCATGACGGTCGAGCCGCCCCACAGCGCAGCTGCTCCAAGTGCCATTATGCTTCCGATTCCGATGAAGCTGGCGGCCTCTCCGAATGGCATGCTCCAGCCAAAGGTCAGCAAATAAGTGCCAAGGAGCGCAAGCAGAACGAGCGGAGCGAAATAACGGGGCAGCCGTTCCTTCAGCAGCAGAGCGGCCAGGCCGACTGCGAACAGCGGCTGCAGCTTCTGGAGCAGCACCACGGCGTTAATATCGCCGCTTGAGAGCGCCTTGGTGAACAGGATGGTCGCCACGGCCGATCCGCCCCAGGATACGAAGATCAGGGCGGCCGCATGCCGGAGCCGGATTCTCTTCAGCTCGGTCCGGTGGCGCCACAGCACGGGAGCGGCCGCCAGAAAGAGCACCACATGCTCCAGCAGCACAATTTGCGACGAAGTCAGAGACTTCAGCAGCAGGATGCGGAACAGCGGATCGACGCCCCACAGGGCGGCCCCCAGAGCCACCAGCCAGAATCCACCGCGCAGCGGCGTTGTCCGCACCGTTTGAGTTTGGGAAGATGCCGTTACATTACTCATAATCATTTCTCCTTGTCGATACAAAACCCCGTTCCAGACCAAAAACCCCCGAAATGCCAATTTGAGGCAATCTCGGGGGTTATACCGATAAAAACGTCCATAACCAAAAAGCCGTTCCTATCCTTTGATCCTCTCTCCTCCGGACTTTACCGTCGGCTCTGGATTTCCACCAGATCAGTCCCTCCTTTCCAGCTTGGAAAAAAGAGAGTCGCGGGCTGCGGCCCGCACACGCGAACCTCACCGCCGGTCAGGAATTTCACCCTACCCCGAGAATCTTGTATTCCGTAATTTTTTTCACAAACCCAGCATATTCCTTTTTCCCTGATTCGTAAAGAGTTTTATGCAAACGGTTGGCTATTACGAAATATATTTGAACACCAGACGGCGTTTCTCCGGGTCAGGGTCCTTTACCACACATGCGGTTTCATCAAAAATAAGGGTGGCGCGCTCCGTAAGCCCGTACTCCGGCCACGGAAGCTCCCCGGTATCCGGACTTCCCTGGTGGGCAAATGAGGTCCAAGCACTCTGCATGCTACTGGAAAGCGACTTCATCGCCGGGCTGATTGCGAGTCCCAGGCGCCGCAAATGCGACATATTGCCAAACACATAGGGAATCTCTGCGGTGTGTACCGCTCTGGTGAGGAGCGGATGCTCCTCCACTCCCCAATCGAAGCGGTACATCCAGACCGGTCCGTGCTCCAGTTGGCGCTCCGCAAACGCAATCGCGCCGCCCCAGAAGAACAGATCGGTCAAGATCCCGGCAGGCCCCTCCCAGTTCGCGGGATAATGTGCGGCAAGCCCTGACAGATCCGGTGTACCCAGCGCTTGCTGAAGCGCCTTCAGCGACTCTTCGATTGCCGGTACCTGCGCGTCTTCACGGAAAAAATAGTGGCCTTCGTGG
>NZ_ASSD01000001.1 GCF_000520715.1 Paenibacillus zanthoxyli JH29 | reverse complement strand
CCGTATTATTCAGCGTATGGCAGTACCGCAGCCTGCCGTCCGTTCCCAGGTAGCGGATATTTGAGCGGCGCGCCTGGAAATCGAGCAGATTCGACGCCGAATGCGTCTCCCCGTAAGCGTTCCTGCCCGGCATCCAGGTCTCGATGTCGTACTGCTTATGCGTCTTCAGCGACATGTCACCGGTGCAGACGGCCACGACGCGGTAAGGCAGCTCCAGCAGCTGCAAAATATGCTCAGCGTTCGCCAGAATCTCCTGCAGCATGCGCTCCGATACCTCCGGGTCGTTCTCGCACAGGACGACCTGCTCGATCTTCGAGAACTGATGCACCCGGTACAGCCCGCGCACATCCCGGCCCGCCGAGCCGACCTCGCGGCGGAAGC